>CAZTVB010000344.1:0-3674 GCA_964616315.1 uncultured Rikenellaceae bacterium | reverse complement strand
GTGCTATATACTAGCATAAAGTTACACCAATTTTATTTATGGGTGTTTTTTTGCTTTAAATAATTAAACAAACGTGGAGGTTTTTGCGAATTGTTTTATTTGTTAATATTCTGTGGATATTATAGCGTATTTGAGTTAATTCATGACGATTGCTCGGCCAAGCAGTTAAAGTCTAAAATAATATGGGCGTAGGGATAATGTTGTTACTATACAAGAACAGCAAAGCGCTCTAAAAAGTAGAGCGCTTTGCTGTTCTTGACTTATTAGAATCGATTAAATTTTAGCGTTATCCACCAAGTTATCTACGAATTGCTTGATTGACTTGGAGTCTGTTGCTCCATAAAAATCAAAGTAGTATTCAATTAAATACTTCTTTATATCGTCGTTGCTCATTTTTTGGCGACGAAGAATTGGAAGAATGGTATAAAATTCGTTTGTTAATACCTCTTGGTCAACAAAAACAAGGTCGAATTTTGTAATTTCTTCACTAGTGCGGGTATTCTTCTCGTACAAATAAACCGCTACGCTGGGTATTTCGTTTGATGCGATACTTCCAGAATTTGTTGCCAAAAGTTTATCTTTCTCCACCAATAGTGCATTCTGCTCGTATCCTAGTTTTTTCGATACAGGATTGTTGTTTACCCTATAGTAGAATACAATGAATTTGTTTTCGTCAATTTGATAGTTTCCGGTACTTACAGGAATTGATACCTTATCGCCTATTACTGAGAACTTATCGTTGCCAAAGTATCCTTTTAGGTCGACCACCTCTTTTTCCTCTGGTTTGTAACGCTCTGCCATTAGGCTTCGGCGTTTTGTAGGAACAGCAACCTCTTTTACGGTAACTGTTAGCTGCTGAACAGCCTCAGGTGATGGAGGAAGGTGCATTTTCATCATATAACGACCGGTGTTCTGACTAATGGAGATGATGTAAGAGTCGAATGAATCGAAAGTAACTTTGTCGGACGATTGCAAGATATCTCCGGCCTTAAGTTCTGTACCTGTTTTGTAATTTATCACCTTACCATTAATACGGGTAACGGTGTAACTGTCCTGAGCGTACGTTTGTAGTCCAAACATTATCAAGGCAATTGCAATTAAACTAAACTTGTGGCTCATATATTTTTTAAATTAGTTTTTGATGAATCAACAATTTATGTACCAAAGTTACTAAAATAAAACTATTGGAATCTGTGTTTATTGTTTTTTGCTTTTTCTTTTATCAACAAGACTGTAGGAATGGTCAATCCATTCTTTTATAAGAGTTGCAGGAATTGAACCGTCAATTCGAACGGTGTTCCAGTGCTTGTTCATGTGGTAACCAGGCTCAACTGCAGGGTACATTTCGTGCAGTTCAATGGCTTTTTCTGGATTGCATTTTAGGTTTATAGTTAAATCGCCCGTTAGATTTGTTAATGCAAACATTTTCCCGTTAACCTTAAAAACCAAAGTATCCTCATCAAAAGGGAAACTCTCGGTTACATCGGGTTTCGAGATACAATAGTCTCTCACTTCAACTATGTCCATAACTTAAAGTGTTGGGTAAAAAGCATCCTCAATATGCTCAATTACATGTTTCTGACCTTGAATTAGTACCGATACTACATCGAACCGAACTTCCGCATCAATATTGAATTCCTGCACATAAGCATCAGCAGCATCCACCATATTTTTTTGTTTTTTACGCTTAACGGCATCTTTGGGCTCTTCCCAGTAATCACTTTTGCGGGTTTTAACTTCAACAATTACTAGCATACCTTTGTCCATAGCCACAATGTCCAACTCTTTATGGCCATAATGCCATTTCCTGCTGAGTATTTTGTAACCTTTGGTTTGCAAATACTCAGCTGCAATATCTTCGCCTAAATCGCCTAACTCTTTATGTTGATACATATCACCTTTTTGGAAATGTTTCTAAAAAACCCATAAATGTTGATATTCTGTTGACCAAAGGTTAATTTTATTTGACAAAACTAAGTTTTAACAGAACAACCTGAAACAATTTTGCTTAAATTCCGATTAAGTATATGGATAATCACAAAACTTTACTTAATGAGAAGTTTGTTAACCATAATAACCTTACTGTGTCTTTTTTCCCATTCCTCATTATCAAATATAGATAATTTTGAAGGCAAAATCAAAATACTAAAGGAGAGTGTATACGATACTCTTCAGATTGAAATTAGCGTAAAAAACGATGTTGTTCGGATTGATGAGATAAATAAGCGGAATACAATTAATCGCAGCTACCTAGTTGATTTATCTAAAGAAAAGATATACGCTCTGTCGTTAAGGGAAAAGCTATATACCGAAGTTCCAATTAGTACAAATCGCTATAAAGCACAAGTAGATATTATCAAAACTCAAAACACAATGAGCGTAAACGGAGTTACTTGTGTTCAATGGCGAGTGCGCGATAAATCTAAAAATACCGAAGTTACCTATTGGGTTGTAGCTAAGGAGTTTGGGTTTATGCAATCGCTAATAAAAATTATTAGCCGAAGCGAAACCCCGCTTGCTATATTCGGCCTTTTTCCGGATGTGAATGGTTACTTCCCTTTGCTATCGGTAGATAGAACTTTGTTACGAAAGGTGAAGGAAAGCGCCAAGATCGTTGATATTAAGCAAACGAAACTTCCTGCGGGTTTATTTGCTATTCCTCCTGATTTTCGTGAACTCCTAAGTTAGCAGGCATTGAGAAAGTTAGTTCAGCGCCCTCCTCGTTAACCACAAGTTGAACATTACGTCCTATTATTAGAGGATAGTTAGGTTCTGTATGTCCAGCGGGGAAGCCGTAACAAACGGGAATGTTGTAATCCTTCATTATGCTATTTATTATTTCATAGGCATCTGAACCGAACGGCACTTTGTTATCCTTCATATCCGAGAATGAGCCCACAACCAAGCCTGCAATAGTTTTTAGCTTACCACTGCGTTTAAGGTGCATCATCATTCTATCGATATGGTAGAGGTACTCATCCAAGTCTTCAATGAAAAGTATTCTATCCTGAGGTGTTATGTCGGCATCGGTTCCAATTAGGCTGTTAAGAATTGATAAATTTCCACCAGCCATTAATCCTGAAGATTTACCAAAATGATTGAAATGATGAGGGGGTATTTTATAGGTTAATTGCTCTCCCGAAAGAGCTTTGACAAGATAATTAATTGACTCATTGCCAGAAATATCACTTGTGAAGTTTATGGGCATTGTGGCATGTAAAGTTTCCATTCCATACCAACTACTAATAATGCTGTGTAGAACAGTAATATCGCTATACCCAATAATCCATTTGGGATTGAGTTGTAACTTACGCAAATTGATTAACTCCAGAATTCGAACAGAGCCATATCCGCCTCTAGCACAAAGAATCGCCCTTACGGATTTGTCTTCTATCATCTCCATAAAATCCTCAGCACGCTCCTGGTCTGTCCCTGCAAACTGGTAATGTTGCGAGAAAAGACGTGGTGATGTTTTAACCATAAATCCCTTAGCGGTTAGAAACCTAATGGTTGGCTGCATTTCGTCGCGGGTAACAAAGCGCGCAGGAGCAACAATTGCAATGGTATCGCCAGGTTTAAGATATGGGGGAGTTATGTTTTCCATAGAATCCGTTTCAAAATCTTTAATTTGCATAAAATTAGGAATTTTTTAGAGTATCGCCTAAGCATAATGC
>CAZTVB010000343.1:0-3675 GCA_964616315.1 uncultured Rikenellaceae bacterium | reverse complement strand
AGCCCAAACCCTGCCATGCCTTCATAACATCATCGGCAGGAGCATTGGCTAAATCGTTAATTGTTGGAAACTGCTCGATAAAACGCAGATAGTAGGACATTCCTTGGTTCACCCTAGTTTGCTGCAGTATCACCTCCGATACCCATATATGATAGGGATTACTAGTCCTACGCCAAGGCAAGTCGCGACCGTTATTTTCATACCATTTTATAAGCAAATCTTTAAAATCCATAATATCAAATTAATCGCAAAAAAATAATCATCAAAATTAATGTTAACCGTTTCAATTATCCACATAAATCATTTATATTTGCAGTCCGAAAAATCAGAATATTGTATAACCAATTGATAATTAAAGATTTTTAAAAATGACCAAAGCTGATATCGTTAACGAGATTTCCAAAAACACTGGAATCGAAAAAGTAACAGTTCAAAAGACCGTTGAGGCCTTCATGGAAACTGTAAAAGACTCATTGATAAAGGAGAAAAACGTTTACCTAAGAGGATTCGGTAGTTTTATCGTAAAGAAACGTGCAAAGAAAACTGCTCGTAACATTTCTAAAAACACTACCATTATTATCCCTGAGCACTTCATTCCATCGTTCAAGCCAGCTAAGACCTTTGTGAATAAGGTTAAGAACCATGTTAAGAAGTAATTGTTCTATTTTATAAACTAATTAATACTTAGGAATCATGCCAAGTGGAAAAAAGAGAAAAAGGCATAAAATGGCCACTCACAAACGTAAAAAACGTTTACGCAAGAATCGTCATAAAAAGAAAAAGTAGTATTCTTTTTCTTTTAACAGAATAGGCAACCTGTCAACCTAAAGTGCCGCATAAGCGCTTTAGGTTGCTGTGTTTGTATATACCTTACTAAAATATATTACAATGGTTAACACCGAGCTAGTAATTGATGTACGTGAAACTGAGATTGCTATAGCCCTTATTGAGAACAAACAGTTAGTTGAACTCAACAAGGAGAAAAGCAATGTGCAGTTTGCGGTTGGCGACATCTATCTCGGTAAGGTAAAGAAAATTATGCCCGGTCTGAATGCAGCCTTCGTAGATGTAGGGTACGAAAAGGATGCATTTCTCCACTACCTCGACCTTGGGCCTCAGTTCCAAACACATCACAAATACCTTCAGGCACATTACGCTCGAAAAGCAAAAACAATCCCTCTTTCAAAGATAAAACTTGAGAAAGAGATTGATAAGGACGGCAAAATAAACCAAGTGCTCAGTTCGGGACAAGCAGCTTTGGTTCAAATTGCCAAGGAGCCAATTTCCACAAAAGGCCCACGCCTAACTTCGGAAATATCCATTGCAGGACGCAATTTGGTTCTAATTCCTTTTGCCGATAAGGTTTCTATTTCGCAAAAAATCAGCTCACAGGAAGAGCGAAAAAGGCTGAAAAGACTCCTTGAGAGCATTGTTCCAAAGAATTTTGGTGTAATTGTTCGCACCGCTGCCGAAGGGAAGAAGGTGGCTGTGCTGGACGCAGAGCTGCGAAGCTTAATTAAAAAGTGGGATATGACGGTTGAAAAGATGAAAACCGCCACTCTCCCATGCCAGTTGGCCAGTGAGTTGAAGCGCACTTCGGCCATACTTAGAGATATGTTGAATGGTTCGTTCAACAGTATCCACGTAAACGACGAGAACGTTTACAACGACATCCGCGAGTATATTGAAACTATTGCTCCGGAGAAGGAAAAAATTGTAAAACTCTACGACGGGAATGTTCCTATTTTCGACCAGTTCGGGATAGAAAAGCAACTAAAATCGCTTTTCGGGAAAACTGTGTCCATTAAAAGCGGTGCATACCTAATTATAGAGCATACTGAAGCGCTTCACGTAATTGATGTTAACAGCGGAAACCGCTCAAAGTCAGGAAACGACCAGGAGACCAATGCGCTAGAGGTAAACCTAGCTGCTGTTGACGAAATTGCACGCCAACTCCGACTACGCGATATGGGTGGAATTATCGTTGTAGACTTCATTGATATGCACCAGAACGAGAACCGACAAATGGTGTTTGAAAAAATGAGGGAGTTGATGGCCAAGGACAGAGCAAAGCACAACATCTTGCCACTGAGCAAGTTTGGACTTATGCAGATTACCCGTCAGCGTGTACGCCCCGAAATGCATATTGACACACTGGAGAAGTGTCCAACCTGCAAGGGTAGCGGCGAGGTTAGTCCTGTGGTAATTTTTGACGAGCAGATTGAGAATCAACTCTCGTTCCTTGCCACCGAGCGCAATTATAAAAGTATTACCATTAAACTGCACCCCTACATTGCAGCGTTTTTAAACAAGGGATTTATTTCGAAACGGATTAAGTGGATGCTTAAGTACAAAAGCCGTGTAAGGATTGTCCCAATATCATCGTACCATTTTTTGGAGTACCATTTTTTCGACTCCGACGATATCGAGATAGAATTATAGCCAACCGTAACCCGCCTCTAGGAGGCGGGTTTTTTATTGACAATATCTCAAAGATGACATATATCAAAATCTAGATATTTAATATTGACTATATTTGCAACTGTTAAACCTTTGTTTAAACCGAGTTGTTAATTACAAAATACAAAACGAATATCACTATGAATAGAATTAAGCGTGCGTTATTATCCCTGTTGGTGCTTGCAGGCTTAACTGCAAACGCCCAAATGGATGACCCAATACAATGGAGCGGTTCAGCAAAAAAAGTTGATGGTAACAAGTACGAAATTACTATTAACGCAAAGATAGATGAAGGTTGGCATTTATATGCTACCAAACTTCCAGAGGGTGGGCCACTTCCAACAAGTTTTACTTTCAATGAGCCTAAAGGCTACAAACTAATTGGCGAGGTTAAAGAACTTACTAAATCGACTACCGAACATGACGAGGTGTTTAACCTTGACCTATCGTACTTTGCAAAAGAAGCTAAATTCAGCCAAATTGTTGAACTAACAGGCCGCGAGGCAACCGCTAGCATTGGTGTAGAATACCAAGCATGCTATGCCGATAAGTGTATTTACCTTGAAAAAGATATCACCGTTGCGTTAAAAGCTGATGCCGATGTTGTGGCAACTACAGAGAAAACTGAAAAAAATGATTCATCGCTTTGGGTATTCTTCTTTATTGCTTTTGGAGCAGGACTACTCGGGTTGTTAACTCCTTGCGTATTCCCTATGATACCAATGACCGTTTCGTTCTTTATGGGAAAACAGCAAAACAAGATGAATGCAATTATAAACGCATTGGTATTTGGCATTTCAATTATTGTACTTTACACGTCGTTGGGATTTATTGTATCGCTATTTAACCTAGGTTCTGATTTTGCCACCACGTTAACATCGCACTGGATAACCAACACAATATTCTTTGTGCTATTCATTGCATTTGCAGCATCGTTCTTTGGTTTGTTTGAGATTGTATTACCAGGTAGCCTTGCAAATAAAACCGATAGCAAAGCCGACAAAGGAGGATTCATTGGCTCGTTCTTTATGGCATTAACAACAGTTATTGTTAGTTTATCGTGTGTTGGGCCAATAGTTGGAGCATTGTTAGTGGAAGCGGCCTCAGGACTTGGTGCAAAACCTATCATCGGGATGTTTGGTTTCTCATTGGCATTCTCTATTCCATTCACACTATTCGCAATATTCCCATCGTGGTTGAACTCGCTACCACGCT
>CAZTVB010000342.1:0-3691 GCA_964616315.1 uncultured Rikenellaceae bacterium | reverse complement strand
AGATACTATAATTAATGAGAGAGTATCAATTTCATATAATAAACACAATCAAATTGTCAAAAGAAGTTTAAGCAGAACAACTAAAGGGGGATTATCAATTTCAACTGTACACATTGACTCTACAAGCAATTTGGATTTTGCTACTTTTTCAGAATACAATGATAAAGGAGATGTTATTGTATCCTTTGCAACATATTCTAATGACAATTCAACGTACGCTTGGAGATATGTTTACGAGTATGACTCTAAGAATAACTGGATAAAAAAGGTAAGTTACAGGAATGGCACTTTATATCTTATCGAGAAACGTGAGTTTGAGTATTTCGAAGATTAGAATCTATCGTCTGCTTTAGTAAACCAACAAATTACACCCTCTAATCGGTGCGTTATCCATCCTTCCCATTACCTCAAAACTGCCATCGGCAAAGAGTTTTCCCATATCCTGGGTTTGAATAAATGAGCAGGAGTTTACGTTGGCTAAATCTATAACGTTTATTGCTCCACTACTTGCGGTGGTTTTGGAATGTAGCGGGTCATAAGGGTCTCTTACAAGGATTTTCATCCACGGTGGACAACGGAAGATTCCATTTCCATTGGAGTACGCTTGCGAAAGCAGTTCGGTCATTCCATACTCCGAGTGTATTGCATCAATTCCAAACGATTTGCAAAGAATGGAGTGTAGCTCCTCGCGAATCATCTCCTTGCGGCGGCCTTTCATTCCGCCTGTTTCCATTACAAAGGTATGGCTCAGGTTGAGGTTATGCTTCTCAGCCAAATCGAGCAGAGCAAACGTTACGCCTATCAGTAAGCATTTTTGTCCGCTGGTGTTTAGTTTTACCAACAAATCAGCCAATTCATCGTACTGGTTCAGAAAAAAGCCGCTATTGGGGTTGTTGCTTTGCTTTATCAGTTCATCAACCATATACACCAGTGACGAGCCTGTTCGTTCCAAGTATGCAGGGAGTAATGCTAGAACACAGTAATCGTTAGGTTTTCCGTAGAACAATTCAAATCCCTTGGTAAAACTATCAACATAAAGCGATAAGTCCGAAACTTGATGTTTACTAGTTTCATCGCCAGTTGTTCCGCTGCTAGTAAAGACAATTTCGGGTGTAAGATTGTTGCCAATTACATTGTGGGTTTTAAAGAACTGTATGGGTAAAAAGGGAATTTTCTCAATGGTATCAACGCTATTTAGGTCGATGCCTAAAAGAGTTACATACTCTTTGTAAACCTTTAGCGTATTGAACTGATGACGAAAAACTTCAAGCGATACCTCCTGAAACTCCTCGCTGCTGGATATGTTGAATATTTTGGATTTAATGTCCATTTGTTGGAAGTGTAATGAATACTTATTGTTTTGTCATTCCGGACGAAGTTCCAGAATCTCAATTGACCAGAAGAGAGATTCCTGCATTCGCAGGAATGACATACTAAAAGAAAAACACTCTGTAAGGGGTTTTATGCCCAAACAGAGTGCAAAGTTAGAATAAATTATATTATCCTCTGATAGCCTTAATACCTGGAAGTTCTTTACCCTCCATATACTCCAACATAGCACCACCGCCAGTTGAAACGTACGATATTTTATCGGCTAGTTTGTTCTTGTTAACTGCAGCAACAGAATCGCCACCACCTACAAGGCTGAATGCACCTTTCTCTGTAGCAGTAGCTATTGCTTTTGCAATTTCGGAAGTACCGTTGGCAAATTTCTCCATTTCGAAAACGCCCATTGGACCATTCCAAAGGATTGTTTTGGACTCAGCAATAACTTTCGAAAGTATTTTAACTGACTCTGATGCAATGTCTAATCCCATCCATCCATCGGGGGTTTGGTCAATTGCGGTGATTTTTGTGTTTGCGTTAGCATCAAAAGCATCTGCATTAACAGCATCAACAGGAAGGTAAACTTTTACGCCTTTAGCTTTGGCTTTCTCCAATAGTTGCTTTGCAAGGTCGAGTTTATCCTCCTCGCAGATAGATTTACCAATCTTTCCACCCTGAGCCTTAATGAAGGTATAGGTCATACCACCACCAATAATCAGGTTATCAACTCTTTCTAATAAATTTTCAATAATTAGAATCTTATCGGAAACCTTTGCACCTCCCATAATTGCAGTGAAAGGTTTTTCGGCAGCCTTAAGCACCTTATCCATAGCGTTAAGTTCGCTATTGATTAGGTAACCAAACATACTATCGTTTGGAAAATGAGCAGCAATAAGAGCGGTTGATGCGTGAGCACGGTGAGCGGTTCCAAAAGCATCGTTTACATAGCAATTGGCATAACCTGCAAGCTGTTTCACGAAATTCTTTTGACTCTCCTTAATTTTTGCTTTAGCTTCTTTCTTTTGTTCTTCAGTAGCATCTTCGGGTAAGCTGTAAGCCTTACCTTCTTCTTCTTCGTAGTATCTTAAGTTTTCGAGAACAAGAACTTCGCCAGCCTTAAGTTCAGCGGCAAGTTTCTTTGCTTCATCGCTAGCACAGTCAGGTGCAAAATTCACCTTCATTCCAAGGTTTTTCTCAATTGCAGGTAAAACGTGCTTTAACGAGTATTTGTCTTGTGGTTTTCCATCGGGACGGCCAAGGTGCGACATGAGAATTGCCGAACCGCCATCTTTCAAAATTTTCTTAATTGTTGGGAGTGCACCGCGGATGCGGGTATCGTCGGTAACCTCAAAGGTTTTTTTGTCGAGGGGAACATTGAAGTCAACCCTAACAATGGCTTTCTTGCCATTAAAGTTGTAGTTGTCAATCAGTATCATAATCCTTTATCATATTAGTTTCGCAAACAAAATTACGAAATTGGTTTTGAATAGAGGCTTCAATTTAACTACTTTTCACGCAATCGATTGATTTCGGAATATACATTAGCCGTTTGGTTATATGTATAGAAAATTTGAATATTTTGAATTCCTCTAACTCCCTCTCACTTCCTTTAACTTCTTCTAACTTCTTCTAACTTCTTCTAACTTCGTCAAACTTCGTATCATCCACGTGCAAAAAAATAATATTTTTAATGTAAGTTTGACATCTGTAATAAAAAAGGAAGATAATAATGCAATTCAAGGATATTGTTGGACAGGAAAAGGTTAAGCAACGGCTTATTTTAGCCACAAAGGAGAGCCGAATTCCTCATGCGCAGCTTTTTGTTGGACCATCGGGTACTGGCAAGTTGGCATTAGCCATTGCTTACGCTCAGTACATTATGTGCGATAATAAAGGTGAAGACGATTCCTGTGGTGTTTGCCCATCGTGTAAGAAGTTGTCGAAACTAATTCATCCCGATTTACACTTCGTGTACCCTGCAAAAGCTAAAGCCGAGGGTAGTAGCGACGACGATTCCGACAAAGCCGAGGATACCCTCACAACCTGGCGCGAGGCTTTACTTTCGAACCCATACTTTGGGGAGAACGATTGGTACGAGATGATTGGGATGGAGAACAAGCAAGGGATTATTAGTACCGCCGCTGCTTCCGATGTTATCCGTAAGTTAAGCCTTAAAAGTTTTGAGAACGATTATAAGGTGATGATAATTTGGTTGCCTGAGCGTATGAATAATCAGGCATCCAATAAGTTGCTAAAGATGATTGAGGAACCACCAGCCAAA
This sequence comes from uncultured Rikenellaceae bacterium, assembly GCA_964616315.1. Lineage (GTDB taxonomy): Bacteria > Bacteroidota > Bacteroidia > Bacteroidales > Tenuifilaceae > SB25. Next base: position 84 of record CAZTVB010000342.1, on the reverse strand, counting down.
ACTGTGTTTTTGATGATTAGCGAGAATCCTAATTTGATTATAAAAACCATTCTTTCGCGAACACAGCAAATAATGGTTCCACCA
>CAZTVB010000341.1:0-3708 GCA_964616315.1 uncultured Rikenellaceae bacterium | reverse complement strand
GAGTATTGTAGTGGTTGGTGGTTCCGACGATGTCCAAAAACCCGGCGGTAAAGTATTGAAAAACCTTATCGACAATAATTTCAAAGGCGATTTATACGTAGTTAACCCAAAACTCGATAATGTTCAAGGAATTAAGTCGTTCCGCGATGTTGCAGAATTGCCTCAGGTTGATTTAGCCATTCTGGCTATTGCTGCTAAGTTTTGCCCACAAACAGTGGAGGTTCTTGCAAAGCAAAAATCCACCAAAGCATTCATCATCCTTTCGGCTGGGTTTCACGAGGAAAGCGAGGAAGGTGCTAAGTTAGAGCAACAAATTGTTGATACAATAAACCAAACAGGTGGATGCCTTATTGGCCCCAACTGTATTGGAATGATGAACACCAACTACGCTGGCGTATTTACCACACCAGTTCCAAAGTTCGACCCCAAAGGCGTTGATTTTGTATCGGGTTCAGGTGCAACTGCGGTATTCATTATGGAATCGGGTATGCCCAAAGGGTTAACATTTAACAGCGTTTACTCCGTTGGTAACAGCGCACAAATGGGTGTTGAAGAAATATTGCAATACCTAGATGAATCTTTCGACCCTAAAACCAGTTCAAGAGTTAAATTACTATATGTTGAGAGCATAAATCAACCCAAAAAATTACTAAAACACGCATCATCGTTAATTCGTAAAGGATGTAGAATTGCTGCAGTAAAAGCAGGTAGTTCGTCGGCAGGTAGCCGTGCCGCATCCAGCCATACTGGTGCTTTGGCAAGTAGCGATGTTGCTGTTGATGCACTTTTCCGCAAAGCAGGTATTGTGCGTTGCTCCGGTAGAGATGAGTTAACCACAGTGGCATCAATATTTATGCATCCCGAATTACAAGGAAAAAACATTGCGGTTATTACCCATGCCGGTGGACCTGCAGTTATGCTAACGGACTCTCTATCAAATAACGGGTTGGAAGTTCCTGCAATTGAAGGCCCAAAAGCAAAGGAATTGCTTGCAAAACTTTTTGCTGGTTCATCGGTTGCAAACCCAATCGATTTCTTGGCAACAGGTACAGCCGAGCAACTTGGATTTATAATTGATGCCTGCGAGAAGGACTTTGACCATATCGATGCAATGGCTATTATTTTCGGTAGCCCTGGACTATTCCCAGTTTACGATGTTTACGATTTGATTGACCAGAAAATGAAGGAATGCCGTAAACCAATATTCCCAATTCTGCCTTCAATTATCAACGTGAAGGATGAAATTGACCACTTCATTGCTAAAGGTCGCATCAACTTCCCCGATGAGGTTACTTTTGGAAATGCACTATCAAAAATATACCACACATCAAAACCAGCACCCGAAAAACCAACTTTACCAAAAGTTGACGAGGCTAAAATCCGTAAGGTGATTGACAACGCAGGTAATGGTTATTTACAACCAGAGCTGGTTCAGGATTTACTCGATGCTGCTGGCATTCACCGTGCTGGCGAAGCCATTGTTACAACTCAAGCCAACGCAATAGAATCGGCAAAGAAACTTGGATTCCCTGTTGTAATGAAAGTTGTTGGCCCAGTTCACAAATCTGACGTTGGAGGAGTATCACTCAACGTTAAGGACGAAAAAACTGTTGCCAGCGAATTCGACAGAATGATTAAGATTAAGGATACCACAGCAATCCTAATTCAACCAATGCTAAAAGGGGTTGAGCTATTTGTTGGAGCAAAACGCGAGGATAAATTCGGACATATGGTTCTTTGCGGTTTAGGCGGCATTTTTATTGAGGTTCTAAAAGATGTTAAAGCAGGAATAGCACCAATTGATACAAACGAGGCACAAAACATGATTCGTGGTTTGAAGAGTTACGGCATTATTAAAGGTGCCCGCGGACAGGAGCCTGTAAACGAGGAGATGTTTACCGAAATGGTAAGCCGTGTTTCTGCGCTTGTTACCGTTGCCCCAGAAATATTCGAAATGGACTTAAACCCTCTTTTAGGTTCCAAGGATAAAGTTGTGGCTGTTGATGCTCGTATCAGAATTGAGAAATAATCAATAAAACTTAACACTATGTCAATCAAGGATAGATGGAAGAATCTGACAACCAATGAGAAACTTCTAATTGGAATGATAATTCTACTTCTGATTATGGTTGCCACCCGATGGGATAAAATTGCAAAGCAAGCATCGGAAGGATTTAATAGATATTTCGGTCAATAATCTTTAGTGACGAATGACATTTGTAACATGTCACTCGTCCTTTTTCACTTAAATAAAATGAAACGTAACGACTTTATAGTAATTGCAGTAACAGCACTTTTGCTTCTGCCTTTTTTTGTATCGGAAACCGTGTACAATTTTTACGTTGATTATAACGCAAGCCACGGAATGATAATGAGTTTCATCAAATTTGCCATTCTGGCAACATTCGGCGAAGCCATTGGGTTAAGAATACGAACCGGTAATTACAACCAGAAAGGTTTCGGACTTATTCCCCGCGCCATTGTTTGGGGATTTTTAGGATTAACCATTAAGTTGGCATTCGTTCTGTTTGCAACAGGAGTTCCTGTATTCCTAGCATATATGGGTATTGAAAATGCACCAGTAGTAATGAAAGAATCACTTTCATTATCAAAAGTCTTTGTGGCGTTCTCCATAAGCGCAGCAATGAACATCATTTATGCGCCTATAATGATGACTTTACACAAAGTTACCGATACTCACATTGCAAATAATGGCGGCACAATTCTAGGTCTACTAAAGCCAATTAAGTTTGGTGAAATATTATCAACTATAAACTGGAAGGTGCAGTGGAGTTTTGTTTTCGCCAAAACAATTCCGTTCTTCTGGATACCAGCACACACACTAACATTCCTCCTTCCTGCCGATTTTCAGGTACTATTTGCAGCAGTTCTAGGAATTGCTTTAGGAGTATTGCTGGCCATAGCAAGTTTAAAGGGGAGCGGAAAGTAACCTAAGTATTGTTTGTTTCGCCCTAATTGTTTACTTTTAAGCAAAACATGTTTCACGTCAAGACTGTTAATTAAATAAACTAAAGATAAACAATATGAGAAAAATTGGAATTTTCTATGGCCCCATTAGTGGAACGACTGAAAAAGTAGCGCATCAGATAAAAGAAGTGTTTGGCGATGCAAATGTTGATATCTATCCAATAAAGGATAGCACTGCAACAATGGTTAACCTCTACGATATTGTTATTTTTGGCTGCTCAACACTTGGTTCTGAAACTTGGGATGGAGAACAAGCAAAGAATGGCTGGAATAACTTCCGTCCCGAAATAGATAAAATTGATGTAAACGGGAAAACATTTGCATTCTTTGGCACAGGCAACCATATTACCTACGCCCGCAACTTTGTTGATGCAATGGGCATACTTGCAAAATTGCTTATTGCCAAAGGCGCACAAGTGGCAGGGAAATGCAACACCGAGGATTATGAATTCATTGAATCGGAAGCGGTAATTAACGGAAAATTCATTGGATTACCTATTGATGAGGATTTTGAGCCCGAAAAAACCAAAATCCGTATCGAAAACTGGGTAAAAGAGCTAAAAAGTAAATTGCTGTAGTTATTATAAATACATTTAAAAAGCCAGACTAAGTCTGGCTTTTTTCGTTCCTAAAACCTTATTTACTAGCAGTAAAATCAGCACAAAGTATCAATCGGCCAATTCCGCAGTTACATTTTATAATCATTTTAAACATATTTCA
>CAZTVB010000340.1:0-3721 GCA_964616315.1 uncultured Rikenellaceae bacterium | reverse complement strand
TTTGGTCTGCTATGGAGCGTGAATATTCTAAACCTTTTGTAGTTAAGGCTACCATACTTGGGTTTCTCAGTGGTTTGGCGTTGATATTATTGATTTTTTTTGTAGGTGTAGTAATCCACAAACTACCTTTTACCCCCGTAGGAGTTTACGATTTACATTTAGTTTCTCCAATACTGTACTTCTTTGATTCATTTCCAATATTAATAGCTATCGCTGCATTTTTTGTATCACGATATGTTTCTGCAACTAAAACTGAGGCTGAAAAAATCACTCAGATTGAGCTTCATAGGCAGCGGAAACTGTATAGGTTTGTTGAAAAATTAAGGGAAGGTGACATTGATGCAGATTATATTCCTGATGAGACCGATGCTTTAGGTAAGGCTGTTATTAACCTTCGCGATAATCTTAGGAGGAGTAAGGATGATGAAATTGGGCGTAGAAAGGAGGATGAACAGCGTAGTTGGAGTGCCGAAGGAATGGCAAAATTTGGCGAAATTCTTAGGTTAAATAACGATGATATAGAAGAACTCTCATTTCAGGTAATAAGTAATCTGGTTAAGTATATTGGAGCTAATCAGGGAGCATTCTATGTAATTGAGGATGAGGATGAAACTGATATTCACTTTCGTATGACAGCAAGTTTTGCTTATGAAAGGCGAAAATATGCTGATAGAGTTTTACCTTGGGGAAGCGGATTGGTTGGAGCTTGTGCTCTTGAGAAACAAACAACTTTACTAAAGAAAGTACCCGATAGTTATCTTAAAATTACGTCAGGATTAGGCAAGGCAAATCCTAAATGTCTTATTCTTATTCCATTAAAGATTAACGATAATGTTCATGGAGTTATTGAAATTGCCTCATTTAATCTCTTCGAGAAGTTTCAAGTTGAGTTCCTTGAGAAAGTTGCAGAAAGTATAGCCACAACTATATCTACTGTAAAAATTAACCTCCGTACTGCAAAACTTTTAAAGGAATCGCGCGAACAAGCCGAGGAACTTGCCTTAAAAGAAGAACAGATGCGCCAGAACATGGAAGAATTGCAGGCTACTCAAGAGGAAGCATCAAGACAATCTGAGAAATTTATCAGTTTCTCCAATTCTGTGAATCATACCATGATTCGAGCAGATTTTGATGTAAACGGTAATTTAACTTACGCAAACACTAAGTTTTTACAAAAACTAGAATATACTGGAAATTCTGAGGTTGAGGGTAAACCTATTTCCATGTTTATAAACAAAAAGGATAGAGTTTGGTTTGATGATATATGGAAAACACTCAGCCATGGTGGTAAGCATTTTGAGGGTGACATGAAATTAGTAACAAAAACGGGTAAGGATTTATGGACTATTGCAACATATACCTGTGTTCGTAATCCAATGGGAGGAGTAGATAAAGTTTTGTTTTTGGCAATTGATACTACTGAACAGAAGAAACAAAGTCTGGATTACGAAGGTCAAATTACTGCACTTAACCGCTCATCGTTTAAGGCAGAATTTAGCCCAACTGGAGATTTAATTGAGGCTAACGATAAATTCTTGGTTTCAACAGGCTATACGTTATCTGTAGCCAAAGAAAAATCGATATTTGATTTAGTCCCCAGTTCAGAGCGTAAGTCAATTGAGAGAACTTGGGATGATATAATTCATGGAATACCTTTTGAAGGGCAAGTTCGCCTTATAACTAGCCACGGTGAAGAAAAATGGTATAGGTGTACATTTACTGCAGTAAATGATATGTACGACGAGGTTGCAAAAGTTGTATTTATTGCCAACGATATTACACGCGAGAAACACATGGAGTTAGAAACCAAAATTCAAACAGAGCAATTGATGAAACAGGAAGAGATGCTTCGTATGAATGAGGTTGAGTTAAATAAAAAACTAAGAGAGGCCAGAGAAGAGGTCAAGAATCAGTTCAAGGAAATTGAGAAGGTTAAGATTCGAAATGAGAAAACCTTAGAGGGATTTTTAGATGCCATTATAACAACAGACCACGATGGAGTGGTTCAGTTTTTCAATAAAGCAGCCGAGGAACTGTTTGCAATAAAGCGCGACGAAGTGCTTGGCCAGAGTATAAGGATTTTATTCCCCGATGATATTGAAGGTCAGGATGAATTTATTGATGCTTATATAGATCCAAATAAGGAGAAAATTGTAGGCCAACGTCGTGAAATAAATATCACAACCAAGGATGGTAACGAAATATCAGTCTTAATACTTTTAACCGAAGCAAAATTAGGAAGGGAGATAACTTATACTGCGTTTATTCAAAATATTTCGGTGGATCTGTTTTAATTTTTAGTAAATATTTTTAGGAGTTGGCTTGGCTGGATTTCTTTCTTGAAAAAGATAAAACCCAGAATTACTAGTACCATTATGTGTGCTATATTCGCGTAGTATATACTTATTTGTTTGAAAAACAGCTCATAACCAATTAAAATAAGAATATACACAATAGGGTATATAATAAACTTCTTATAGTTAACGTGAAATTGGTAGAATTGTCTTACAAATAGGTAAAGAAGAATAACCTGAACAAGTTTTGTGAAAAAATTTGCCCAAACAGCCCCATCTATTCCACTCTTTTTAATCAATATATAAGTGCATATAATTTGGAAAATAGCTGTAAAAGTAAGCACAATGGGGAGTAAATTGGTTCTTTTAAAGTAAAATATCGGTGTTATTAGGTAGTAATACCAAATTCTCGAAATCATTCCAGCAAACAGAATTGGTAATAGGTTGAATGAACTATACAAATCCGAGTTGTTAACTATATGAGGAACAATTAGCGGTATGGATATGTAGAACAATGGAATGCAGGCAATATTGATAAGCGCAAAAACATGGAAGTATTTATTAATATCAACATTGCCTCTTGGTTCATCGCTATTGTTTTTCCATATTTTAAAAACTTTTGGCGTGATTGCTGAGGATAATCCGTTTTGCAGAAACTCTATCACCAGCGTCATTTTAATAGCAAAATCGAACACAGCTACTTCCTTTTCCGATAGAATGCCTAGAATGAAATATCTGTCGATATTGGCAACAATCCAATAGAGTATACTATAGATATATAGCGGTGCACTGTAATTCAGAAGATTTCTGAGAATACTTTTATCGAATTTATATCTACTTTCGCCATAAAAGTATATAAATGCCCAGGCAAAAGTTGCAAAAGAAGCAATAAATCTCCCCCAAATAGGACCATTTAGAGATTGCGGAAAGATGTATAGGCCAGAAATAGAAACAGAAACTACCAGTAGAAAATGAAAAATATTAGACCAAAAGAACGGAGATGGCTTTTCTCTGTATATCATTAATGTGGTGTATGCCTTAAAAATTCCGTTGAAAAGCCCAGTTAATGCGGAGAGTAATCCAAAAGGTAAGTAGTGAATATTTTTACCTGGGTAGGCAAAATCAAACACAAAATCGCCAAGGAATGAGAACAGTAGGGTGATTCCAAAACCATATAGCAAAAGGAATAGGGCAGAAGTTCCTATGAATTTCTCAACATTTTCTCTACTTGTATTATGATGAATAAAATTTATACCAAGGAAGTTATCGGCCGAGAATGTAAACAGAACTCTTGCAAGTTCACTAAGAATGATATAGATGGCCAGTACTCCAAAATCGGAGGTGGAAAGCAAAGTTGAGTTGCCATAAAAGGGTAAAAGCAATATACTTGATGCCAATGGCAGTGAGCCTACCACGGTGTATATAAA
>CAZTVB010000339.1:2488-3744 GCA_964616315.1 uncultured Rikenellaceae bacterium | reverse complement strand
GGCCGTGGCTGTTAGTGCTAAAAAAGGAACATCAGAAGGGAGTATTTGTTTTAAGTCAGAAATGCGTAGGTATGATGGTCTGAAGTCGTAACCCCATTGCGAAATGCAATGCGATTCATCAATTGCAACAAGGTTTACCTTCATTTTACGCAGCCGCTCCTTAAAAAGGTTTGTCGATAAACGTTCAGGTGAAAGGTATAGGAATTTTATATTTCCATAAGCGCAGTTGTCAAGTTCTATATCAATCTCATGCGACGATAATCCGGAATGAATTGCTGTAGCTTTGATACCTCGTTGCTTCAAATTTTCAACCTGATCTTTCATTAAAGCAATCAGTGGTGTAATAACCAAACAAACACCCTCCTTTGCTAGCGCAGGCACTTGAAAAGTAATGGATTTTCCTCCTCCTGTGGGCATTAAGGCAAGGGTATCGGTTCCATTATAAACCGATTCAATAATGTCGCGTTGAATTGAGCGAAATTTACTAAACCCCCAGTATTGCTTTAATATTTGTTCAAATTTATCCAAAGCAAGTTGTTTGTTACAAAAATAGCTGATTAAGTTGGAAGAATAAAGTATGAAGATGAATGTGGGTGGTTTGAAATAGGTATGTTACTGCTGCTAATAGAGAAGTGTGTGTGAGTTGTAGTTTTCTTGATTTAATCATTATTATCTAGTCTCTTGCCGCTTTCTACTTCATTCTTCTCGCTTCCCGCTTCTAGCTCTTATCGACAACCCTTTGCCTTTCACATAATATAACATTCAATTTGTAGATTGATTATGAATAACAATTGAGGTTCCGCTAAAATTTTATAACTTGCCGCATTTTTAAACAATAACCTGTTCATTATGTCATTCTACAGCAACAAAGTAATAGCCGATGGGCTTACATTTGACGATGTGCTACTTGTTCCAGCATACTCCGAAGTATTACCACGCAACGTAAGCTTATCAACTCACTTTAGCAGAAACATAGAGATTAAAGCACCTATTGTTTCAGCAGCAATGGATACTGTTACAGAATCGGCACTTGCTATTGCAATTGCTCGCGAGGGTGGAATTGGAGTTATCCATAAGAATATGACCATCGAGGCTCAAGCAAAACAAGTAAGTGAAGTTAAGCGTGCCGAGAACGGTATGATATATGAGCCAGTAACAATTAAGCCAGATGCAACCGTTGGCGATGCCCTTGCATTAATGCGAGAGTATCATATTGGAGGAATTCCAGTTGTTGACGGTGGTGGCTTGCTTATTGG
>CAZTVB010000339.1:635-2478 GCA_964616315.1 uncultured Rikenellaceae bacterium | reverse complement strand
CTCCAATTCGAGAGGTGATGACCAGTAAAAATATCATCACTACCACAACTTCGATAGATTTGGAAAGAGCTACATCAATTCTGAAGGAGCATAAAATTGAAAAACTTCCAGTGGTTGACGAAAATAATAAGTTAATCGGTTTGTTAACCTATAAGGATATCACCAAAGTTAAGGATAACCCTAATGCAAGTAAAGATACCAAAGGCCGTTTAAGAGTGGCAGCAGGTGTTGGCGTTACCCCTGATACTATGGCACGTGTAAGAGCTCTTTACGAATCGAAAGTTGATGCTGTTGTAATAGACACTGCACATGGACATACTAAAGGGGTTAATGAAATGCTTAAACAGGTTAAGCGTGAATTTCCCGATTTAGACGTAGTAGTTGGAAATATTGCAACTGCCGATGCCGCAAAAATGTTGGTGGATAATGGTGCCGATGCTGTAAAAGTGGGTATTGGCCCTGGATCAATATGTACCACAAGGGTTATTGCTGGGGTGGGCGTTCCACAACTAAATGCTATATGGGATGTTGCTAATGCAATTAAGGGTACTGGTGTTCCTGTTATTGCCGATGGAGGAATTCGTTACTCCGGCGATATTGTAAAAGCGTTGGCTGCGGGTGCCGATACCATTATGGCGGGATCGTTGTTTGCCGGAGTGGAGGAGTCGCCCGGAGAAACAATAATTTTCAACGGGCGTAAGTTTAAGTCTTATAGAGGAATGGGCTCACTCGATGCTATGCAGCAAGGTTCTAAGGATCGTTATTTCCAGGATGTTGAGGACGATATTAAAAAGTTAGTGCCCGAAGGAATTGTGGCTCGTGTACCATATAAAGGAACTTTAAACGAAGTTTTCTATCAAATGATAGGTGGACTTAAAGCCGGTATGGGATATTGTGGCGCTCCAAATATTGAGAAACTTAAGGAGGCCAAATTTGTAAAAATTACCCATGCAGGGATTATTGAAAGCCATCCGCACGATGTTGCCATTACTCGCGAAGCTCCAAACTATAGTCGCGATGGTGGAGCATAGAGTTTTTAATTAGTTAATATTTAGGTGTAATTTTTTTTTATTTCTTAAACTTGATACGATGAAAAGACTTAGTAGTTTGGTTCTGACGGCAGCATCAATTATACTGTGCAGTAGCTATTCTTTTTCTCAGCAATTGTCTTCAAAAGTATTGCTTACAATAGATGATACTCCCATTACAGTTGATGAGTTCAAGAGTATTTACTTGAAGAATAACACATCAAGTATTTCTGTCGATAGGGTTGCAATGGAAGATTACCTGAAACTTTTTGTCAACTTTAAGTTAAAAGTACAAGAGGCTCGAAATCAAAAAATTGATACATCTGCTGCATTTGTTACAGAGTATAAAGGTTATATCAATCAGTTAGCGCAGCCATACTTAACCGATGCCGCAAGTGATGAACAACTGCTCGATGAAGCATATGAAAGGATGAAGTACGAGGTGAGTGCAAGCCACATATTAATTAATATTCCTGAATCTGCATCGCCAGCCGATACTTTGAAATTATATAGAAAATCCCTGGAAGCAAGATCTAGGGTGATAAAAGGTGAAAGTTTCGGATCTGTTGCAGTTTCAACAAGTAACGATCCGTCTGTATCACGAAATAGCGGTTTCCTTGGGTATTTTTCTGCTTTCCAAATGGTTTACCCTTTTGAAACAGCTGCATATAATACTCCTAAAGATTCAGTCTCACTCCCAGTTCGAACACGTTTTGGTTATCATATTATCAAAGTTCACGATAAAAGACCTGCTCGGGGTCAAGTAAAAGTGGCTCATATAATGATCCGTGTTCAACCTAATTCCAATCCTCAAG
>CAZTVB010000339.1:0-625 GCA_964616315.1 uncultured Rikenellaceae bacterium | reverse complement strand
ACAGTAGCTCGTGAGGAATCCCAGGATCCTGGAACAGCTAAAAATGGAGGAGAATTACCTTGGTTAAGTTCCGGACAGATAATTCCAGAGTTTGAGCGAGTTGCTTTTGGTTTAACTGCCGATGGCGAAGTGTCCGAGCCATTCCAAAGTACCTATGGCTGGCACGTGGTTAAACGTTTAGGAAGGAAAATGGTTGGTACAAAGGAGGAGATGCTTCCAGAAATAAAGTCGTTGGTTGCGAAAGACTCAAGAAACATTAAATCCAGAGAGTCATTTTTGAAGAAAATCAAAGTTGAGTATGGCTTTAAGGAGGATACTGCAAAATTGAGTTTAGTTCAATCAATAATTGATTCAAGTTTTTATAAAGGCACATGGAAGGCACCCGTCTTAAAAAACAATGCATTCCTTTTCAGTTTTAGTGGAGGAACATATAATATTTCTGATTTTACGAAATTTATTGAAGGAAATCAGAGATTTGTGGGGCAACACTCAATATCAAACTTCTTAAGGTTAGCTTACAATGAGTTTGTTAATAGCACACTAATTACTTACGAAGAATCCAAGTTAGGTGAGAAGCATCCTGAGTACAGACAACTTTCAAAAGAATACCTTGAGGGTATGATGC
>CAZTVB010000338.1:0-3745 GCA_964616315.1 uncultured Rikenellaceae bacterium | reverse complement strand
TTTTCTTTTTTTAGGTCATTGAACTCATTAGTTTTTTTCAAACTAAAAAAAGAATATTGTTTAAAATGTTTCAGAGTTAAGCTGAATTCTGTTATTAAGCAGGAATAAACACAATATATTTTTCCTCGAAGTACTCCTCCTCAAATAAATTCCGAATATTCCACTTTTCGCAGTGTTTGCGGTAAGGCTTTAGTTCTTCGGATATATCGCCACCTTTTAGGAATATCATCCCATTAGGAAGTGAGTTTGCGCCACCTGGCTTTACATTTTTCTTTGTCCAGTTGATAAGTTGAGGTATTGGAGCAACTGCTCTGCTTACAACAAAATCGAACTTTACAGGAAAATCCTCAGCCCTAGTTTTTAAAACCGTAACATTGGTAAGTCCAAGTGCATTTGCGACTTCTTGCGCTACAATGGTTTTCTTCCCAACTGAATCAACCAGCGTGAATTCACACTGTGGAAACATAATAGATAACGGAATTCCAGGGAAACCACCACCTGTGCCAATATCCATTATGCGTGTACCTTTCATGAAATTGATGATTTTCCCAATTGATAAGGAGTGTAGCACATGGTGAACCATTATGTTGTCGATATCCTTTCGGGAAATTACATTGATTTGAGCATTCCAATGCCTATAAAGCTTATCCAATTCCTGAATCTTTTCACGTTGAGTCTGACTTAGTTCAGGAAAGTAGTTAAGTATTGCTTCCATAAATTAGTGGTGAGGTGGTAAATTGTTTAGTATATTGAAAAGTAACTCACGTGCTCTAAAAAGTTGTGCTTTAACTGTTCCAAGCGGAAGGTTTAGTTCCTCGGCAATCTCCTCGTAGGAGTATTCCTTAAAGTAGCGCAGCTCAATTAGTTTGCGGTATCGGGGTTTTAGTTTCGATACTACCTCCTGCACAAGTTTTATATTTTGCTCTTTAATAAGATTTTCCTCAGGGTCGGGACTACCCGATGACAGCATTGCGGTAGGAGGGATGTATGAGCCTTCTTGGTCATCTACATTTTGGTCTATAGATATTGTATTGGCTTTGCGCTTTCTTATAAAGTCGATACAATTATTGGTGGCTATTTTGAAGAGCCAAGTGCTAAAGGCGTAGTTAGGGGTGTATTGGTGGATGTTTTTGAATGCTTTTCCAAAAGCTTCGAGGGTTAAATCTTCCGCATCGCTTTTGTTATTAACCATTTTAAGGAGCATAAAGTAGATAGCATCGCGGTATCTATCCATTAAATCGGCGTACGCTTTTTGGTCGCCGCTAATGGCCTTCTCAACCAGCGTAAGGTCGAATTTGGCTTTGTCCGATAAGTTATCTGGGGCTATCTCCATTTTGTCTTTTTGCTTGTAACGCTATTGACTAATAATAGTTTGCTGTAAAAATATAACGAATAAAAATCCCATAAAAGCGAAGTTAACAATATTTTCTTTTCGTTCAGTTTTTTCATAACAGCTTTGATGATGGAAAGTTTAACAATCATCCTAACTATTAATACAGAGCCTACTACGTAAGGAAAATAGAGTAATGCAATTAATGCTATAGCACTAAGGAAGAATAAAAGTCGTGAAAATGGCTCAAGTCCAAGTAGTAATTTTATGCTAGAGTTATAGTATTTTGATGTTGATGTGTGTCGACGTTTCTGCCTTATCCAATTGGATAGTGTTTTGCGCGGAACAGATAGAGTATGCGCTTCGTGTCTGAATTCTACAACCGTGTTAGTTTTGTTGGCAACTTCGCGGATAAACAAATCATCATCACCAGAATCCAGCTGACTGTGCGAAGCAAATCCTCGGTTCCTAAAAAATAAGCTACGCTTATAGGCTAAATTACGTCCTACACCCATATACGGTTTTCCTATTAAGTTAAATCCGAAATAGTTCATTGCAATGAGCATCGTATCGAAACGAATTAACTTGTTTAGTAAACCTCGTTCCGACAAGTAACCTCCGTAGCCCAAAACAACCTCGGTACTGCCCTTAAAGTTTTCGGCCATGGTAGCGAGCCATAAATCGCTTTGCGGAAAACAGTCTGCATCGGTAAGTAGTAGCCACTCGTTCTTTGCCCCTTTTATACCAACGGTTAAGGCTAGTTTTTTAGTATGCGAAAATTTTTCGTCTTCCTTAATGGTGGTAACCTTAAGGTGAGGGTATTGCTTTTGGAAGTTTTCCAGAACAATATCGGAATTATCGGCAGAGCAGTCGTTTACCACAATTACTTCGTAGTTGGGGTACTTCTGCTCAAGTACTTTTGGTAAGAAATGCTTAAGGTTTTCTTCCTCGTTGCGGGCGCAAATAACTATTGATACGGGTGGTTTTTCTGTATTGATGCTAGGATTGTCGTTCGTTTTTTTGAAAAGGGCAACCCGAAGGTATATTCCTAGGTAGTAGTAAAGCTGAATAAACAAGGAAACTAATAAAATACCTGCGATGATTAATTCGTAAGGCTTTGAATTTCTGATAATTTCTTCCACAACAAAATGCTTAAAAATACTAAGCAATGATATTAAACATTTTTGGGTTTACAAAAAGAAAATTTTTGTGAGCATTGACAGGGGAATTTGGACTTAGATAGTCTAAAAAAATCCCTTCAAATGAAGGGATTTTTAGTTTATGCGAAGTTTAGGCTATTTTTTGTCATCCAGTTTAAAGCCTACTGGTAGAATAATTTTTACCCGAACTGCAAGTCCGCGTTGATATCCGGGAGTCCATTTAGGCATGCTTTCAACTACTCTAATAGCTTATTTATCGAGTATGGGGTCAACACCTCGTTCAGTTTTTACATTGCTTACTGCACCATCTTCTTCAACAATAAACGATACATATACCTTTCCTTGAATCCCATTTTTTGCAGCAATTTCGGGGTATTTTACATTTTTTGCAATGTATTCTCTGGCTGCATCAACATCTCTATTATCGAACTTTGGCATTTGCTCAACAACAATAAAGGGTTCGTACTTTTCGCCATTTGAAGATTTTATAACTTCCAGTTCTGTTTCAGCGCTTTTAGGTTTATCGTTTAAACTGAAAGCAACAGGTATGGTGAACTGTACAGAAACATTTTTCCCTCGTTGTTTACCTGGAGTCCAGTCGGGCATATTTTCAATAACCCTTACTACTTCTTTGTCTATATCTGGATTTATTGATTTAACTATTTTTACTCTACTTACTTTACCATTGCTTTCTACTACGAAGTTTACATAGACTTTTCCTTCAATGCCAGTTGTAGGATATTTTATATTCTGTGCAATATAATCTCTGGCCTTATCGAGTCCACCATTGTTGAATTTTGGCATTTCTTCAACTACAACAAAAAAATCTTTCTTGGATGTATCCTGTTTTTCTGTTGAGTTAAATTCAACTATTTCAACTTTTTTGCTATCGTTTGTGAACGATTCATCCATTTTAAGCATGCATAAACCGACGGCGAATTTAACGCTTGATGCGTAATTTGATACACCAAATTTATATGCACCTGTGTTTTCGCAGAAATAATCAAAATATGAGTGATCTTTACCCTTAAAGATTTTAATAGGGACTAATTCTTTATTTTCAAGGGTTAAAACAACATTATTTTTTAGGTTGATATTTTCATTGTTCCATACAAGGTAAAACCTGTAGGTTACACCTTGCTTTAAAATTATTGGAAAACTTCCTTCCTTAACTAAAAAATCTTTCAGGAAACTTCCTTCATTGTTGTTTACTATGTTATTTAATTTAGCAACTAGTTTTTCTTGCTCTTTTGTA
>CAZTVB010000337.1:0-3748 GCA_964616315.1 uncultured Rikenellaceae bacterium | reverse complement strand
GAAATAAAGAATGTATTATCAAATCGGACATTTAACCATTCAAACGATGCGGGTGAATCAGATGAATATACTTGATTTAGAATTTGCTCAATCCTCCCCTCCGATTCAACCCCATCTAATTGGAATTTAGGTGAAAAAGAAAAGGGAGTCTTACCAATTACTTCCGACTTAGGAATACCAAGTAACTCCTCGGTCATCCTATTGCAATCCACATAAACACCATCATTAAGTAAAAGTATTGCAACCGCGGCATTCTCATACAGAGCACGATAGGTCTCTACAAAATCCCACGGATTTTGTAATAGGGTAGTATTGCTCTCAGCCTTATGTAGTTTACTGCTCTGTTTCTTTGTCATCCGCTAGAATGTTTAGGTAAAAATACCTAACCGAGTATAGGTAAATATACATTAAAAAAGGGTATTTAACGCAACAACAAATAGTAGAATGACTACCACCCATTTTTTTTCACAGAAGTAATTTTGAAAAAAGAAATTATGGTACCAATCCGAATAGCAATAGTTGACGATAGCGAGGAGTTCCGTAAGGCTATACGCTTCTATCTGGAACAAATTCCTGATTTTATTGCTGTAGGCGAAGCAAAAAACGGAGTTGAATTCATTAAGCTTGCAAAAGAAACTGCCATTGATGTTGCGCTGGTAGACATAAAAATGCCCGAAATGGATGGAATAACGGCTACCTATCAAATTGCAAAAACACACTACCCATACCTGAAAATTATAGGCATATCAATGCACAACGAGTTTGAAAATTTAAAGGCAATGATTGAAGCTGGTGCAATGGGCTATATAAACAAGGATGATGTTTTTCTTCACCTCGAAAAAGCTATTCGTTCCGTGATGAGCAATAAACATTACTACGGTAAAATATAAGTATTACAAACCATAATTAATCAACCATATGAAATGGATAAATGACATAAAAATTGGAATCCGCCTAAATGCGATAATGAGCGGGTTTGTTGTGCTTGCTTTTGCAATTTTTGGAATAATTGCAAACAACATGATACAACGACAGGTAAAGGAATCAACCGACAAGCAAATGACCGAACAAGTATCTGATTTAGTTGAAGTTATTGACATTGAATTCCAAGGTAACAAAGAAAAAGTTAATCTATCCCTTAACCTAGCTCATAACTATTTTTACCGATTGGGCGAATTGAGAGAAACTAACGAGTTTGTTGAATACGATGCTAAAAACCAAGTAAGCGGAGCAGTAAATAAGGTATCTGCTAGAAAATGGACACTTGGAGGTAAAACAATTCATGGAAATTTCGACGTTGTTGATGCTATAAGTGCAATGAATGTTAAAGCAGTTACTATTTTTCAGAAAATACCTCAAGGATATATCCGAATTTCAACCAACGTAAAGAATTCCGATGGTAGCAGAGCATCAGGCACATTTATTCCATCTGACAGCCCTGTTGTTCAAGCAATTGACAGAGGACAAACCTATACAGGACGAGCTTGGGTAGTAGATAATTGGTATTTAACCGCATACGAGCCAATAAAGATTAATGGGGAAATCAAAGGGATGCTATTTGTTGGTATGCCTGAAAAAGACTTAACTCATATTCAAAACCTATTTAACCAGAAAAAGTTTTTTGATAGCGGATACCCTTATATTGTTGGTGCTGATGGTAACATCATTGTTCACCCAACAAGTGTAGGTACAAATATCTCCAATGAGGATTTCTTCAAGTTTATGCTAGAGCATAGAACTGGACAAGTCTTCAAAAGTGAATATATGTGGCAAGGAGACAGAAAGGTACAGTACATAAAATATTACGAACCAATTGATGCATTTGTGGCAGTATCGTTCTACGAATCCGATATGAATAAAATACTTAGCCAAATAAGAATCACACTATTAATTGTTACTCTGCTTGCCGTTGGACTTGTTATGCTTGTTCTAAGAACTATTGTCCAATCGTTAGTTAAGGCAATCAAAAAAGGTGTTGAATTTGCCACAAAGGTGGCACAAGGTGATTTAACCGCTACTGTGGATATCTATCAAAAGGATGAAATTGGTCAACTAGCCCAATCGCTCCGCGATATGATTACAAAAGTTAAGGATATTGTTGAGAATATAAAATTGGGAGCCGATAGCATTTCGACTGCAAGTAACGAGGTTAGTTCAGCATCGATGCAACTTTCGCAAGGTGCAAGCGAACAGGCTTCGAGCGCTGAAGAGGTAAGCAGTTCAATGGAAGAAATGGCTGCAAATATCCAACAGAATTCAGAAAACTCTCAGCAGGCTGAAAAAATATCAGAAAAGGTATCTCAGGGAATTCAAAAAGTAGGCTCTGCAGCACAGGAAAGTTTGACTTCTATCAGAAACATTGCTGATAAAATTAGCATCATTAACGATATTGCATTCCAAACAAACATACTTGCACTTAATGCTGCCGTTGAAGCGGCAAGGGCTGGAGAGCATGGCCGTGGATTTGCGGTGGTGGCTGCTGAAGTTCGGAAACTTGCTGAACGAAGCAAAGTGGCCGCTGACGAAATTGTTGACCTCGCATCAAAAAGCGTTCACGTAACTGAAAGTGCTTCGGAGTTAATGGGTAGTCTTATTCCTGAAATTGAGAAGACAGCCAAACTAGTGCAGGAAATATCTGCCGCAAGCAATGAACAGAATTCAGGAACCGACCAAATAAACGTTGCCCTTCAACAGTTGAACCTAGTTACTCAGCAAAATGCCGCATCGAGCGAAGAGTTAGCAACAAGTTCTGAGGAGTTAAGTAGCCAGGCAGAGCAACTAAAAGATTTAATCTCCTTCTTCAAAGTTGGTGAGAATAGTAATGTTGGATTCCACAAAACCACACATAAACAAACAATACAACATAAAACCCCTATCATTCCCGAAAAAAGGAATATTTCAACTCAGCACATTATTAAACCAAGCCCAACAAAAACTAGCAGCAAAGGAATAAACCTAAAAATGAAGAACGACGAATCGGAATACGAGAATTTCTAATCATAAATAAACCAAAAACAAAGGGTGCTGTTTTCACAGCACCCTTTTCGCTTAACCAACCTAAACTAATACCCGAGATTATCGGGTATTATACCCTTTATCAAATTAATCTTGATATTCTTTGATGATATCCTTAACACCATCGGGAGAAACACGACCGTAAACTTTCTCGCCAACTAGCACCACTGGTGCCAATCCACAAGCACCTACGCAACGTAAGCAGCTTAGAGAGAATTTTCCATCGGCTGTTGTTTCACCAACTTTAATCTCAAGGATTCTCTTGAACTCGTCTAGCACTTTCTCTGCACCACGAACGTAGCAAGCTGTACCAGTACAAACACTGATAGGATGCTTACCTTTTGGAATCATAGTGAAGAAAGAGTAGAATGTTACCACGCCATAAACCTTAGCAACGGAAATGTTAAGATTTGCAGCAATAACTTCCTGAACTTCAGCAGGGAGATAACCAAAGTATCCTTGTGTTTTGTGAAGAACATTAATTAGCTCGCCTGGTTCGTTGTTGAACGATTTGCAGATCTCCTGTATTGCTTTTATCTGCTCTGGCTTAAGCCCAACTTTTATATGTGACATTATTTATCCTCCCTCAATTAAATGTAAATATCTTTATTACCCTTCTTAAAGTAATGTGTATGAAGCAGATGATGCGCCTTCTCGCTCATGGGTTTACCCAAGAACTCTTCATACAATTGCTTGATGTATGGGTTTTCGTGCGACTTACGGATAGTCTTAC
>CAZTVB010000336.1:0-3776 GCA_964616315.1 uncultured Rikenellaceae bacterium | reverse complement strand
CTCTTTTACATAGTTATACTCAACCATAGTAATAGTTTCTAGTTAATTAACTGTAAGCAGGATGATATAATGCCGAAAGCATTAATCTCCCCAAAATTTTCTCCATGCATCCGAGGCAAATATCAATAATAAATATTTAAAAATCAAACTGAAGCAATGTTATTACATTAACATTCAATTCTGTATAATTTTCTACTAGCAATTCTTTTCAAGTTTAACTGTTCTTTTTTGTAACTTTATCGCACTAGAATATTAAAAAATACGTGATGCAAACAAAGCGATACGCCATAATAGTTGCGGGAGGCTCGGGAGTTCGAATGGGTTACGACATACCCAAACAATTCATCGAGTTAAATGGTAAACCCATACTAATGTGGACTATCGATGTATTTAATGGGCTTGTAAACAGACCCGAAATAATTGTTGTGCTTCCCGAAGCGCAAGTTGGGCAATGGAGTGAACTTTGCAAAAAACACAGCTATAAAACAAAACACAAAGTAACCGTAGGAGGCAAAGAGCGTTTTTTCTCCGTTAAAAATGGTCTTGAATTAGTTGATGACGACAACAGTATTGTAGCCATTCACGATGGCGTTCGGCCTTTAGTAAATCCAAGTGTTATTGAGGAATGCTACATTACAGCCGAAAAATTGGGCAACGCAATTGCTGTAATACAGCCAGTGGAATCTATCAGAATTCTTGAAAACAATAACTCCTCAGCATTTCCAAGAAACAACGTTCTTTTGGTTCAAACCCCACAGGTTTTTAAAGCTAGTTTAATAAAACGAAGCTACGAGCAACCATTTAATGCAAGTTTTACCGACGATGCATCGGTAATAGAGGCTCTGGGCGTAAAGGTTTTTACGGTAATTGGCAATAGGGAAAATATCAAAATAACCACTCAGACCGACTTAATATTTGCCAATGCCTTGGTAAAATGAGACTACGCCATTGGTCTGGTTTTTAAAAGTTCTACCCACAACTATTTTTAAGCAGTTTTCGTAATAGAGTGTAATTCTTCCAAACCCGCAGTAACAATGATAAAACAATTTGGCGTCCTGATAACCCTAGCATTCGTTAGTTTAAACAGCTTTTCGCAACGCGATATTGAGCCCAAGCTAATTTTTAGCGATACCGCAAACTTCTCCTTTACAGGTGAGTGGCAGTATCTTTCCACGGACATTTTTTTGTTTAACGGCGACAAGTTCAGCAATCTTATTAATGAGTTAGATTTTGCGCGTGCTGAGCCAAAAAAGAATAGAAGAAAGAAAACAGCCTTAGAGCAAGAGCAGTTGGAGTATCTTTTTATTACAGCTAGTCTTAAAAACGTAAAATTCTTTGGCGACAATGATATAACCTATCCGCTTTACAATTTCCAAATATCCAGGGATAAGGAAAGCAAGTATCAAACATTTGTAAGTGATAATATTGACCATGTTCGGATTATCGATAATCTTCCGCTCTATTCCACTAAGGATTATATTGATGCAGAAATTAGGGTTAGGGCAATAACTAACAACGATAAGGACCAAATTCTCTCGCTGGTTGCCATGCAGCTTAAGAATCTATCCAAAATTCTTACCCCAACCGATGCTGTTATGGCCATAATTGGGGAGTTTGGTAACTTTATTGAGTCAAACTCAAAGAAAAAGGAATACAAGTTCAGCTCCACCATACGGCTTTTTGAGCAGAAGAATTTTGATACCCGAGTTCACTCCATTAAAATCTACGCTCTCTCCACGGCCAACAGCAACCCTATTGAAATAGCAACAGAACCATTACGCAGTTTTCTGGATACCGTACAGCACGGAAAGGTTAGTCGCAATGCACTTCGGCAGTTGTTAGCCTACAAGCACTACCCTGTAATTGTTGTGGTAAACTATAAATCGCTTTACCGAATGGACCCCGTAAGCGGCGATGAGGTTACCTTTGCCAATATCGAAAAGCGTAAACTTAAGTACGAGAACGATTTCCGCTTGGGCTTAATTAATTCCGAAACCTACCGCCAAGAAAAGGATTTTACAACATTCCTAACCGTTTTTGCCAATTTCAAAAATCACCTCGATGTTTACAACCTCAACTACCGAACGGGTAATACCGATGCCATATCGGGAAGTTTGTTCCGTGTGATGCAGTATTACCGCCAACTTATAAAGGCCTTTGAGGAGATGAAGTTTAAGTATAAGGGCAACAACACATTTACGTCGATATTTAACCGCGAGTACGAGTCAGTTTTGGGTTTTGCATCGCTATACCTCGATGGCGACCACAATCTAAAATCGACTAAGGAGCTGGTTAATACACTAATCAGACTGGAAAGTTTTGGGAATATTCCTACCAATGAACTTGAGCAGTATATTGCTGCTTTGCAGTTCTCAGGAATATTCAAACCCGAACTCATGAACCAAAACCTAGAGGGGCAACTAATCAATTCCCAAATTTCGAGGTTGGAGAATGATTCGTACAGAGTTTTGTTCGAAAAGGAGGTTCAGAAACTGAACGAAACCCAAGCCTCAAAACAAACAAAGAATGCTACATCGGCACTGCTTGCACTAACCAAAAACACATCGTGCGGTTTGTGTCGCGAACGCGCAATTGCGGCTATCAACGCGTTTGGGCAGCGAATGGACGAATTCAGCCGAAAACAGGAGCTCCTAAGCAAGGATAGCATTGTGCTAACTCTTGAACCCTGGATTTTCAAAAAGTTGGAACAACTACAAACTATCAAAGGGAACTTTGAGGCAATATACTCTGCCGATTCCAACCTGGAAAGTACCAAATACCTGAGCAACAAAATTACAGAGGTTGAGCGCGATATGAATAACGTTAAGGATTTTATGAAGGTTGATGTTACCTCCAAGGATTTATCGACCATAGCAAACCTCAACCAAAAACTAATAACCTACCAGAAACAGGCTGACGAAACCCTTAAGCTAATCTGCGATTTAAAACCCGAGCTCTGCTCAATTGGTAGGGTAAATACTGCCGAAAACTCAAAAAAATTAAGTGCTGTATTCGAAAAGGCAGACCAAGCAGTTCGTCAGGCAAATATTTTTATCGCAATTTTCGACTATCAGGTAAAGCAAGTGTCCAACAAAACAGAACAAACATCACCACAGGGCATAAAAGAGCAACTGGAAAAAACCCAAACCCTCCTTAGTAAACTAAAAACCACAGTAATCCTTATGGAAACAAAGGGCTTAACTGATGAAGCCTATGAAAAATTGGAAATGGAAGCGACTCAACTAATTAATGTGATTAGCGATAGTTTGGTTTTACTTAATTTATAAAAAGTACTCTGTGTATAATTTCATGATAAGGTGAAATAATCTATCTGCTTTTGTAATTCTTCAGTATTATCAACCAATGAGTTTGCTGTAATTGAGATCTTTTCGGAATATGCAGCGTTTTGCTGGATAACATTATCAATGTCCGTTATAGCCTTGTTAATTTCCATTACGCTTCGGGTTTGATCAATCACGCTTGAATTAACATCCTCCATTAACCGAACCGATTTATTGGAATTTTCAACCAACTCGCCAAGCATCAACTCCGCTTTCTGGCCAACGGACGAACTCCGAGCTGATAGTTGAGCAATTGAGTCGGCTGCAGACTGACTTCGTTCGGCTAGTTTTTTGACTTCATTTGCCACCACGGAGAAACCTTTTCCACTTACTCCAACCCTAGCCGCTTCAATTGCAGCGTTTATTGCCAAAATATTTGTTTGCTTAGCAATTTCTTTAATTATTGATATCTGTTCAGTAATATCGCGTAATACG
>CAZTVB010000335.1:0-3783 GCA_964616315.1 uncultured Rikenellaceae bacterium | reverse complement strand
TAAGATTAATGAAAAGTATTCTAAAATTTCCGATAAGAAGGGACTGGATTTTATCAATGCAGCCTTGGATTCAATTGAGCTTAAATTCGATGTTAACCCTGAGGAACTAAAACGATTGCCCAAGTCTGGCCCTTTTATCACAGTGTCAAACCATCCATTTGGTGGCGCTGATGGTATGATTCTGCTTAAAATATTATTGGAGCAAAAGAGGGAGGATATTCGACTATTAGGGAATTTTTTGCTTAAGCGTATTCCTCCTATTGGGGAGTACGTTTTGGCTGTAGACCCTTTTGAGGGTGGTGCAATGCGCCATTCCAATGTTACTGGGCTTAAGGGAGCTATGAACCACGTAAAAGACGGTGGTGCTCTAGGCTTATTCCCCGCAGGCGAGGTTTCAACTTACTATGATAACATAGATGAATCGGGCGTTGTTGATAAGCATTGGCAAAATTCAATGATTAAGTTTATCAAGAAGGCTGAGGTTCCTGTTGTACCAATTTATTTTCAAGGGGAGAATAGCCGTTTGTTCCATCTTCTTGGCTTGATTCATCCATTGCTTCGAACAGTAAAAATACCCTCAGAACTTTTAAATAAAAGAAACCAGAAAATTCGGGTTAGAATCGGTTACCCCATTAGTGTTGAGGAGCAAAAAGCATATTGCGATGTTGAGCGCTACGGACGTTTTCTTAGGTTGAAAACTTATGCCTTGGGGTCGTCCATGGAGGTGGAGAAGTTCTTCAACTACAAACTAAAGTCCGAGCCAGAGCCAGAGCAAATTATCCCTCCTGTTGCGCCTAATTTAGTGGAGCAAGAGGTTAATACGTTAATGGAGAAATACCTCCTCTTTAAAAGTAAGAATTATGCGGTAATCTGTTCGCCATCGTCAGAAATGCCAAACCTTATGACTGAGATTGGTCGTTTGCGTGAAATTACTTTCCGCGATGTGGGTGAAGGTACAAACCGTAAAATAGATTTGGATGAGTTCGACCTTTATTACTGGCAGTTATTTATTTGGGATGAGGACGAGAAGAAAATAGTTGGTGCTTACCGTGCTGGAAAAGGGAAGGAGATAATTGATAGGTATGGGGTAGAGGGTTTTTACATTCAAACACTTTTTAAGATTGATAAAAACTTTTCTCCAGTTCTGGAGCAGTGCATAGAGTTAGGAAGGTCGTTTATAGTTCCCGATTATCAGCGTAAACCTCTTCCGCTTTTCTTACTGTGGAAAGGAATTCTGTATTTCTTGATTAAGAATCCTGAATACAGGTACTTAATTGGCCCTGTGAGTATTTCGAACCGATTCTCTGATTACTCTAAAGGTGTGATTATCAGTTTTATGAAATCCAACTATTTCGATCACGATTTTGCCCGATATATCAGCTCGCGGAATCGTTTCAGAATTCCAATAAAGGAGGAAGAGTTCAATATTATTTTTGATAATTCTGACGATTTGGCTAAACTCGACAAGTTTATTCAGGAGGTAGAGCCTTATGATTATCGCATGCCTGTCCTGTTGAAGAAATATGTGAAGTTGAATGGTAAAATCATTGGCTTCAATGTGGATCCTAAATTCAATAATGCTTTGGATGGACTACTTATTCTCGATTTATTCCAAGTGCCATACGAAACCATTACATCATTATCAAAGGAAATTAATGATAAATCAATACTTGAACGTTTTAATATAACCGATTATACGTTTGAGGACCAAGAAGGATAGTATAATAAGGCCAGAGTTAATCTGGCCTTATTTGTATTAAACTTTTTACACTTATTGGCATCTTATTTCTGAACCCGTAATAGTAATATAGTATGAATAGATTTTTCCCCCTTATAGCAATTCCATTGCTAGTTATTGCCTGTGGCAATTCTAAGAATACAGATGATGCACTGTTGAACCGCGCATTAAAACTGCATGCAGAAATGGTGACCATTGATACACATACCGATACTCCTTTGAATTTTCTTCGTACCGGTTTCGATTTTAGTGGTGAGAATAATACCGCTCGTGGCAGTAGGGTAGATTTGAAAAAAATGGAAACAGGGAAACTCGATGCTGCATTTTTTGCAGTATTTATTGGTCAGCGAGAGTGTACTCCTGAAAAATATGCCGAGGTAAACAAAAAGGCTCTTGCGATTTTTGATGCAATAAACAAGGTAATTGTTCAATATCCAAGTCGTGCTGCAATTGCAACCATGCCCAACGATGTTTATAACTTGAAGAAAGAAGGAAAACGAGCCATATACATTGGACTTGAGAATGGATATCCAATTGGTGAGGATATTAATCAGTTAAAAGTTTTTTATGACCTTGGTGCGCGTTATGTTACCCTTTGCCATACCCGCAATAATCAAATCTGCGATTCATCTACCGACCCCAATGGCCCACAGCATAATGGCCTGAGCGAGTTTGGAAAACAGGTTGTTACAGAGATGAATAAAATGGGGATGATGATTGATGTTTCACACATTTCCGATAAATCGTTTTACGATGTACTTGCATTATCTAAAGTCCCTGTATTTGCATCACATAGCTGTGCTAGGGCAGTTTGCGAAAATCCTCGTAACCTCGATGATGATATGTTACGTGCAATAGCAAAGAATGGTGGGGTTGTACAGATGTGTATTTTGAGCGATTATGTTAAAAAAACGCCTGAGAGTCCAGAGCGAGATAGTGCTTACAGGGCTTTACGCAAAAAATATAATAACTTCCGCGATTTAACTCCTGAGCAGGATAAGCAAGCAACTGCTGATTGGTACGAGTTGGAGGAAAAGTACTCTGTTAACCTAGCAACTGTGGTTGATGTGGTTAACCACATCGACCATATGGTTAAGGTTATGGGTATTGATTATGTTGGTATTGGAACTGATTTTGATGGCGGTGGAGGTGTTGAGGGTTGCAAGGATGCCTCGCAAATGTACAATATCACTGTTGAACTGATGAAACGTGGATACTCCGATAGCGATATCAAAAAGATTTGGGGCGAGAATTTTCTCCGTGTGTTTAATGCAGCAGTAAACTACTCCCAGAAAAAAGTGTAACCATTCCTTTGCTGGAACGTAAACTCTAGTCGATAAGTTGCTTTCTGTCCATATTGTTGGTAAAAAGGAACTTATTGACTAAAGGTTTGCTTTTTTTTATTTTTCGGGTGTATATTTGAAGTCGAATTCTGCGACAAATAATTTATTAATTTAAACCTTAAGCTATGGTAATTCGTACTGCGAAATTCGTGGCTAGTTATCCGCGTGTTGAGAAAGCTCCAATTTCCAACAAGCCTGAGTACGCTTTTATAGGTCGCTCAAATGTGGGTAAGTCTTCGCTTATCAATATGCTTACTTGTACTAAAGCTTTAGCAAAGGTTTCGCAAACGCCAGGAAAAACTCAACTCATAAACCATTTTCTGATTAACGAGGAGTGGAACTTGGTGGATTTACCCGGATATGGATACGCCAAAGTTTCCAAAAGCGACCGTAAGACATTCTCCGATATCATTACAAATTACATTCTTAAGCGCGAAAATCTTTATCTTTTGTTCGTGCTAATCGATTCTCGCCTCGAACCCCAGCAAATTGATATCGATTTTGTGAATTGGCTAGGTTCGCATCAAATTCCATTTGCGTTGGTGTTTACCAAAACCGATAAGGTTTCAAGTGGAGCTTTGCAGGCTAATATGGATGCCTTCTCCGCTGAGATGTTGAATACATGGGAGGAATTACCTCAGATGTTTACGAGTTCTGCGGTAACAAGAACTGGTAGAGAGGAGATTCTACGGTACATAGAGG
>CAZTVB010000334.1:0-3792 GCA_964616315.1 uncultured Rikenellaceae bacterium | reverse complement strand
GGTTCATCTTCTCCATTCCTTTAAACTTCTGACCTGGAACAAAAGTATTGAACGAAACTTTAAACGATTTTTTTGCAGAATAACGCGAGGTATTCCCTCTTAGTCGGACTCCTACATCGTAAACAGTATCCACCAGTGCCGATGACGAAAACATAAAGGTAGCCCTATACTCCACATTGCTACTTTCATTGCCAGACTGGTAAAGGCTTTGTAGGGAGGAGTTATCCATGTATACATCTATCCTTGGAACCTCTGTATCAACATAAACGGGCAAATAGTTGGGGAACTGACTCTGAGAATAAAGGTTTACACTCAAAATCTGCAGAAAAATTATTATCAGATATTTATTTTTCAAAATCATTGATTTATCAAATTTGGAACTTGGTAAATATAGCCTGTAACATTTTTTTAATTCTAATTACACATCCAATTAACAAACATATTAATGCAAACGATTGAGATTGAATTCTTGAAAGAATCATTACATCTCCTAATTCCTAATTTGGACTGATTATAAATTGGTCAATTGTTTAACAATTTGGATAATGGTAGCCAAAGAAATTTATTTTTGTAGTCGGTTTCAAAATCGATATTAAATGCCTTCTAAACCAACCTTAATTGAGCATTTAGGACGTATCGATGCAGTTACTCCCAACGACATCAGAGTGGTTATAATCAGCCAATCTGCATGTGCTAGTTGTCATGCAAAGGGAGCTTGTTCTGCATCCGATGTGTCTGAAAAAATAGTTGTAGTTAGTAAAACCAACCATAATTACTTTGTGGGCGAAACAGTTAAGGTTTTGCTAAAGCAGTCGCTTGGCTACAAAGCGCTTTTCCTGGGATATATACTTCCGCTTATAATTTTACTTACCGCTCTATTTACTTTCAGTGCTTTTATGAGCGAAGGTAAGGCCGGACTATTCGCATTAGCAACACTTCTTCCCTATTACGCCATCCTTTACTTTTTCCGCAATAAAATCGCAAGACAGTTTAATTTTGATATAGAAAAAATCTCATAAAACCAACCTAAGTATGAGTTCTGTTCTTTTATTTTCAATTATTATGCTAAGCTTACTAGGAGTAGTGCTCGCAGTAATACTATACCTAGTAGCACAAAAGTTTAAGGTTTTTGAAGACCCTCGGATTGATGAGGTTGAAGCGGTGCTCCCTGGTGCAAACTGCGGAGGTTGCGGATATCCTGGCTGCCGAGGATTCGCCGATGCTTTTGTGAAAGCAGAGGATGTTTCATCGCTATTTTGCCCTGTGGGAGGCAACGATACAATGAACGCTGCTGCCGCTGTTATGGGCAAAACCGTTGAGGCTAAAGACCCCGAAATTGCAGTAGTTCGCTGCTCGGGAAGTCCCGAAAACAGGAAACGAATTGTTCAGTATGATGGTGCATCATCGTGCAAAATTGCCACCTCGCTTTACAGCGGCGATACTGGTTGTCAGTTTGGCTGCTTAGGCCTAGGCGATTGCGTTGCAGTTTGTAAGTTCGATGCAATATACATCGACCCTGTAACTCTACTTCCTGTAGTTAGCGACGAAAAATGTACCGCCTGCGGTGCTTGCGTAAAGGCTTGTCCTAAGTTCATTATTGAACTACGCAAAAAAGGCCCAAAGAGCAAGCGCATTTTTGTTTCGTGTATCAACAAGGACAAAGGCGGAGTAGCCCGCAAAGTTTGCACTGTAGCGTGCATCGGATGTGAAAAATGCGTGAAGGTATGCCCACACGATGCTATCACACTTGAAAATAACCTAGCCTACATCGACTTCAACAAGTGCAAACTTTGCAGAAAGTGTGTGGAAGAATGCCCAACCAGTGCAATTCTGGAACTGAATTTCCCTCCACGTAAGCCTAAAGTTGAGTCTGAGGCTCAAGTAGAAAAAACAGAGTAGCAACTATTCAACACCAATGAATATGTTAAAAACATTCTCGAAAGGTGGCGTTCACCCACCCGAAAACAAGATATCGGCAGCTAAATCAATTGAGACACTGCCTTTGCCACAAAAAGTGAGCATTCCTGTATCGCAGCACATCGGCGCCCCAGCAACCGTATTAGTTGCCAAAGGCGATAAGGTAAAAGTTGGACAAGTAATTGCGCAAAGCGCAGGGTTTGTATCGGCTAACATTCACTCCTCTGTTTCTGGAACAGTTGAGAGCATTGATGCTGTATTGGACAGTTCTGGATACAAACGTCAGGCTATTACAATTACTGTAGAGGGCGATGAGTGGATTGAAAGTATCGACCGTTCAACAGAACTAAAAAAAGATATCCAACTAAACGCACAGGATATAATTAAGCGCATAAACGAATCTGGTATTGTTGGATTGGGCGGTGCAACTTTCCCATCGCACGTAAAACTATCAGTTCCTGCCGGAAAAAAAGCCGAAGTGCTTATTATTAATGGAGTTGAGTGTGAACCCTACTTAACTTCGGACCACAGGTTGATGCTTGAAAAAGGTCACGAAATGATGGTGGGAATCCAAATCCTAATGCGTGCGCTTAACGTTGAAAAAGCATTAATAGGTATTGAAAACAACAAACCCGATGCAATTAAGTATTTAAAAAGCATTGCAGGTGAATATAAAGGAGTTGAAGTTCACGGCTTAAAGGTTAAATACCCTCAGGGTGGAGAAAAACAACTTATTAAGGCTCTTATTAATAGAGAAGTTCCTTCAGGCGGACTACCAATTGACATTGGAGCGGTTGTTCATAACGTGGGAACGGCTTTTGCTGTTTACGAGGCTGTTCAAAAAAACAAGCCACTTTTCGAGCGCGTAGTTACTGTTACTGGGAAAAATCTTCCTAAGACAGCAAACTATATGGTTCGTATTGGAACTTCTATTGCAGAGCTTATTGCCGCTGCAGGTGGATTACCCGAGGATACCGGTAAAGTTGTAAACGGAGGCCCTATGATGGGCAAAGCACTCACAAGCACCGATGTACCTGTAACCAAAGGAACTTCTGGAATCATTGTATTCCAATCCAAGGAATCGCAACGCAAAACCGACAGCGCTTGTATTCGCTGTGCAAAATGTGTTTCTGTTTGTCCAATGGGACTTGAGCCATACCTGCTTAACAGGTTAAGCCAACGAATGATGTTCGAGAATATGGAGCACGAGCATGTGCTCGATTGTATGGAGTGCGGCTCTTGCAGCTTTGAGTGTCCTGCAAACCTACCTCTACTCGATTATATAAGACTTGGCAAAGCCGAAGTGAACAAAATAATCAGAGCAAGAAAAAATTAGCACCTAAACTTAACCAGCTATAAACAAGTTTCGAATGGATAAGCAAGTTATTGTATCACCTTCACCACACGTACACAGCGGGGAATCGACTAGCCGCCTGATGTTCAACGTGGTGCTAGCCCTGATGCCTGCCTTCGCGGTATCGCTCTACTACTTTGGAGTTGGGGCACTTATAGTTACCCTACTGGCCGTAGGTTCCTGTGTAATTTTTGAGTATCTCATTCAAAAATTCCTGATGAAAAGCAACCCAACCATTACTGATGGTTCTGCCATAGTAACCGGTTTGCTGCTAGCATTCAACGTTCCAAGCAATTTGCCTTGGTATATAGTTGTTATTGGTAGTTTGGTAGCAATTGGCGTTGCAAAAATGAGCTTTGGTGGACTAGGAAGTAATCCTTTTAACCCAGCATTGGTTGGGCGTGTATTCATGCTGATTTCCTTCCCTGTTCAAATGACCAGTTGGCCTTTGCCAGTAGCATCAAGACTTCAGTACTTAGATGCTGTTACAGGGCCAACTCCATTGGCAATTCTAAAGGAAG
>CAZTVB010000333.1:0-3796 GCA_964616315.1 uncultured Rikenellaceae bacterium | reverse complement strand
TACCAGAATCCGACAAGTTGGTTTGGGTTAAGAAAGGTTTTTCCACATTTGAGTTTGCCGGAAAGGATTTGGATGGAAATATTGTGAAGTCGACCGACCCAAAATTTCAAGGAAAGGTTATCGCTGTTTTGGCTGGTGGAAGTTGGTGTCCAAACTGTTTAGACGAGGGTCGATACTACAAAGCCCTTTACGAAAAGTATGCCGATAAAGGATTCGCGGTTGTATCGCTTTGTTTCGAGGATAAGACCTTCGAGGTTGCTCAGCCTAAAGTTCAACGTTTTGCAAAGAGCATAGGTGCAAATTACACCTATTTGTATGTAGCGCCACGTGGCCGTGAACAACGCGACTCTGTACTTTATGCTCTCGAAGGACAAATGGCATATCCAACTAGCATGATTTTGGACAGGAAGGGCAATATTCGTAAGGTTGAGACAGGATTCTCTGGCCCAGGAACGGGAGCACATTACGAAAAGTTTGCTAAAGAAACCGAGGAGTTAATAGTAAAACTTCTTGAGGAGAAGTAGGGAATATCGAACAAGGAATGATGAATGTAGATTTTCGAAGTTTTTAATTCATTATTCAAAAATCATCATTCCTTGTTCTTAATTCAAGTGTTACTTGCTTTGCCTACTCTTCTTAAATCCTTCAATAAGCAGCGCTATTCTATGGATAAAGTTCAACTGAAGTGTTGCGTATAGGAATAGCGTTCCAAGCCAAATCACAGTTATGTTGAACCAAATGGTTCTTACGTATACGCCATTGAATAGTTTATATGGAGCATACAGATGTGCTCTTCCCCAAGGATGGTCGGGCTGCATATAAACTGGCTCATATTTTTGAACAACCCTGTCGTCAGTTTCAAGATATTTAGATACCTCATTGTTGCGTAACACCCACTCTGCTAGAGTGGCGTTATGATTTTGCTGTTTAAGCCTATAAAAACCATCAGTTCCTAACTTTAGGGTTAGCTTGTTATAAATGCTATCCCTATTGTGAATAGCCCTTCTGGAATTGTCCGCAAATGTTCGTTTAAGGAAAAACAGATATCCAGAAAGTTCGTCAATAATAATGTCGTCTAACTCTCCCTTTTTTAAGTTATTGGTGTACTCAAAGGGAGGAACTCCTGTTGTTTTCTCCAAAACGCTGAGTTCGTTTCCTATCAACTTTAAATGCTTTGCAATTTGTTGTTGATTTGGATTTTCGGCTGAGTTAAGGCGAATACTTTCCTCAAGTTTAGCTTGAAGGCGAGGAAGTAGGAACGATGATTTAAAGTTCGATTGGCTTACGGCCATATCGTACTTAAAGAAGTTCCGTTCAAATCTATTGTTGGTGAATTGTTCCACGGCTATGGCTTCATAGGCCCACCTCGATGGCATTATATCAGCAATTACAGGTACATATACTTTTCTGGTTAGCGAGGGGTGTAAATTATCATAATCTACAACAGTTCCGCTGAGTAATATCTGGGGAACAAGAATAAATGGGATTGTAATATAGATTGTTACTACAGAGCTCATCGCAGAGCTAATAATCAATCCCAGTAGATTTGAAAAACAGGCGGCAGAGAAAAGCACAAGCCAATACTGAATGGTAAGCCCTTGCACCTCAATAATCATTGTGCCAACAAATACAAACAGGAACATCTGCAGAGCCGATAATGCAAATAGGTAAAGAACCTTGGAGTTTAGGTAACTGAACCTGCTTAGGTTTAGGAACGATTCCCGCTCTAAAATTTTCCTGTCGCCAATAATCTCCTCTGCACTAACGCTTAAACCAAGGAATAGCGATACGATAACACTCATAAAAATGAATGAGGGGAGGTTTTTGTTATTGGCAAATATATAATCCTCGCCAACCGAATACTTTACAAAAAACGCTAGGATTAACCCTAAAACTATTGGTTCTAAAATATTTAGCAACACATATTGCTTGTTGGATAGTTTTGAAAGTAGATTCCTTATACTAAAAATTTTAAGCTGCTTAATAACGTTGGGTAGCCTAAAGTTATTTTTTGGTAAAGGCTCTTTATGTCCATTAACGGGGACGTGATTTTGGATTATTTCCACGTAGTGTTCGTACCATTGCTGGGGTTCAACCTGACGGTTGGGAGTAAAGTTACCATTCTCGTCAACTTCCTTTCGTTCAATAACCTCTAGAATTTGCTCTGGATTTATGCTACCGCAATGCAGGCAACCGCCCTCGGCTGACGATATTGGGTTTACAATTCGTTTAAAGTACGATACTGCATCCAGTGGTGCACCTGAGTAGATTGGATACCCACCTTTATCTAAAACCCATAACTTATCAAAAAGACGGAAAACCTTATCGGAAGGTTGATGAATGTTGGCTATTACAAGTTTTCCTTTATTTGCTTGTGCTTTTAGCAACTTCATAACCATTAACGAATCGCTTGACGATAAACCGCTGGTTGGCTCATCAACAAAAAGAATCGTTGGCTCGCGGAGTAACTCTAAACCAATATTTAGCCTTTTGCGTTGACCTCCACTAATTACCTTATTTAAGGGAGAGCCAACTTTAAGGTCTTGTATTTCCCACAATTCCAAATCGTTTAGAACTTTTTTAACCAGAATATCAATTTGCTTCCGAGTGTAGTTTCCAAAGCAAAGTTTGGCGTTGTAGAACATGTTCTGGTAAACGGTAAGGTTCTCGAACAGGAGGTCGTCCTGCGGAACCAATCCAATTATACCCTGAACGGCGTGTTTTTCCAGATGAATATCGTAGCCATTAATCAGAACACGTCCCCTGTGGGGCTTTTGTTTCCCAGTGAGAAGATTTAGCAGGGTTGATTTACCCACACCGCTACTGCCCATTATGCCTATAAGTTGCCCTGACTCCTCGCTGATTCGGAATGGTTTAATGCCATTTTTGCTGTTTCGGTATCTATACTCAATATCTTCGGCTGTTAGAACTGCTCGCTGCACATCTGTTCTAGTCCCCGAAAGGCTTACTAGTGTACTAAAGTGTATGGGCGATATTCCAAAACCTTTAATAGTTGACCCAACCTGGAATAGATAAACTTTCTCGGAAAGAACCTCTTTACTGTCGAGATAAAGTTTCGAATCGCCATAGAGTTTAACCAAATAGCTTTGAATATCGGGGAGAAGTAAGAAGTAGATACATCCATTTAATCCCGGTATTTCTCTATGGTTGATGTTCTTATAATCGCAATTTTTTGTTTCCGTAAGTTTTGGGGCTCCTTTCAGTTTAACTAATCGGAACGGGTCGATACTGTCATACTCGTTCAGCGCAACAAACCTTTTGATGAATTTGGTATCTGCAGGGTCTACATTTAGGCAGTTAGCCACTAAATCGGGTAAATCAATAAAGTTTGGAGTGTTTTTAAACTTCTCGTACATCTCAAAAAGTTTAACTACAATCATTATTCTATCCTCAATTGTGAGGGTTTTGCGGAGTTCAATACAGGTATCCTTAGTTAAGGAGTCGTTATCCAGCACATCAACTTCAACGGATTGTTGTTTTCTGGAATCGCTTTTCTGCCCCTGATAGTATGCTGCAAACTCATTCCTAAACCTAGCCGAAACGTTTTCGGCCAGAAGTTCATCAACAAAAACATCTATATGGGTGTCGAAACCATGATTAACTGCATGGGATGCTAAGATTTTAAGGAGGGTATAAATGGTTGTTTCGTTCATCGAGATTTAAAACGTTATACTTAACACATTATTTTAGACTCACGAAAGTTAAAAAAGTTACTGTTAAAAAATGCTTTTTGGAAATTTACAACTAAAATCGATACGTTGTCAATATCTATACC
>CAZTVB010000332.1:0-3844 GCA_964616315.1 uncultured Rikenellaceae bacterium | reverse complement strand
GGAATAATTATAATACTACTCGGAGTAACCCTAATTTCTTGCAAAAAGAATAGGTTGGATGATATCGACATATCAAAAAGTGATGTCAATATTGAGGTACAGCGTTTCGATAAGGATTTATTCGCCATAAATCCGGATAGCGTTGAGGTTCAACTTCCTGCATTAAAGGAAGAGTACGGCCAGTTTGCCGATTTGTTTTTTGAGGGTATTATTCGAATAGGAAAACCCGAGAATCCTCAGTACTACCAATTCCTCCGAAGTTTCCTTACCGATACTATGGTAAACAACTCGTACCGTAAGGCTCAGTCAACTTTTACCAAATTTGATGATTTAAACATTGCTTTAACCGATGCTTTTAAGCGATATAATTACCATTTTCCAACTAGGAAAATACCAGCAATTATTTCGTACGTATCGGGTTACAACTTATCGGTGGCTATCGATGAAGACGTTGTTGCAGTTGGGCTCGATAGGTACTTGGGACGCGACACGCCTCAGTATAAATTATTGGGCATCCCTAGGTATATGGCCAACAAAATGATACAGGAGAAAATACCATCCGATATTTTAAGGGCTTGGCTTTACGGGGAATTTGCCTATAATGACTCCGTTGACAATTTGCTATCGAATATGATTTACGAGGGCGAGTTAATCTATATTACGAGACATCTTTTGCCCAACGAGCCTGAGCATCTAATACATGGATTTAGTGAGGAACAACTTAAATGGTGTGAGAAGAACGAGGCCGATATGTGGACACATCTTATCGAGAACAAATTGCTTTTTACCACAAACACACTTGAAATTAATAAGTTTGTGAACGATGCTCCTTTTACATCAGGGTTTCCACAGGAAAGTCCTGGCCGTGCTGCGGTTTGGATTGGCTACCGAATTGTTGAATCGCTGATGCAAAGAAACGAGCAGATGACTCTTGAAGACTTGATGGGCATTCGCGACTATCAGAAAGTGCTTAATATGGCTCGTTATAAGCCTTAGCATTGGTAATTGAAAGTATAGAAACATAATTAAAAGGTTCTAATAAAAGTAAGTCTAAACAAAAATTTATGTAACTTGTTACATATGTTGTTTTGCATTAACATATGAACATATTTTATTCATTACGATAACCTTTTAAATCATTATAAACATGAAAACAGATATCGAAATTGCTCACGAAATTAAGATGAAACCTATCGGTGAGATAGCCGATATACTTGGAATTGATAGGGAAGACCTTATTCCTTATGGCAAGTACAAAGCCAAAGTTCCCCTAAAGTACATCAACAAGCAAAAGTACGAGAAGAATAAGTTGATTCTTGTTTCGGCAATTTCACCAACACCAGCAGGTGAAGGTAAGACAACTGTTTCCATTGGATTAACTCAGGGTCTTAATCGAATTGGAAAACAAACCACTGTGGTTTTACGTGAACCATCGTTAGGCCCTGTTTTCGGTATAAAGGGTGGCGCAACAGGTGGAGGATACTCGCAGGTTTTACCAATGGAGGATATCAACCTACACTTTACTGGCGATTTTAACGCCGTTGAACGTGCGCATAACCTTTTATCGGCTCTTATCGATAATAATATACAGAGTAAGAAAAAGTCTTTAGGTATCGACCCTAGAACAGTAAGTTGGAAAAGGGTAATGGATATGAACGACCGTTCTTTGCGTCATATTGTTGTTGGTTTAGGTGGTGCAACTCATGGTATACCTCGCGAAACTGGATTTGATATTACTGCAGCATCTGAGGTAATGGCTATACTTTGCTTGGCCGAGGATATGGAGGATTTAAAACGTCGTTTGGGTAATATATTCATTGGCTATACCTACGATAAAAAACCTATTTATGCCCGTGATTTAAAGGCCGAGGGCGCAATGGCTGCATTGTTACGCGATGCCATTATGCCAAATCTGGTGCAGACCATTGAGGGTACACCTGCAATAATTCATGGTGGGCCATTTGCCAATATTGCGCAGGGAACAAACTCGGTTCTTGCAACCAAAATGGGACTTTCGTTGAGTGAGTATGTTGTAACCGAGGCTGGTTTTGGTTTCGACTTAGGTGCAGAAAAGTTTATCGATATAAAATGTAAGTATGCCGGATTAAGGCCTAGCGCTGTTGTTCTGGTTGCTACAATTCGTGCGTTGAAATATCACGGAGGCAAGGATTTGAAGGAAATTAAGGAGCCCGATGTTAATGCTCTTAAAAATGGTATTGGTAATTTACAAAAGCATATCGAGAATATGAAGCAATTTGGAGTTTGCCCTGTTGTTGCCATTAACCGCTTTACAACCGATACTAACGAGGAGGTTGATTATATTAAGAGTGTTTGCAAGGAAATGGATGTGCCTGTTTCCGAAGTGGATGTCTGGGGAAAAGGTGGTGGCGGCGCCATTGAACTAGCAAACTTGGTTGATAAAATAGCAACTAGTTGTACAAACCAAATTAACCCTCTTTACGAATGGGAATGGACTCCAGAGTTGAAAATTGAGACTATTGCAAAAAAACTATACGGTGCTGCAGCTATCGATTTTACTGCTCAGGCCAAGACCGATTTACAAAAGGTTTACAAACTAGGATTGGATAAACTCCCAATCTGTATGGCAAAAACTCAAAAATCGCTATCGGATAATCCAGATTTACTAGGTCGTCCAAAGGATTTTGTGGTTACCGTACGTGAAATTGAGATTGCCGCTGGAGCTGGATTTATAGTTCCAATTACGGGTCAAATTATGCGTATGCCTGGCTTACCCGATGAGCCCGCTGCCGAAAGAATTGATGTTGATAATAATGGTGTAATTACTGGATTATTCTAGAGTTGTAACATATAACCCCGTCAGGATTCAATGTCTTGACGGGGTTTTTTATTGTTACAAAGCTAGTTCTACCATTAATTCAACTACATCAACAGTTTTATCTGCCTTGGTATTACGGTTAAAATCCAAAACAATCTGGTTTCTTCCATAAATATGATAAGAAATACCGATAATCTGCTGTGTCGATTTTACTTTTTCAGTCACCTTGTCTGTATTCATATAATCGTATCGACCAAATAAACTAATTTTTTTATTAAAAAACTTAATCTCTGCAAAAGTGCTGTAGCCGGAAACATCATAGGATTTTCCATTAATATCGGCAAATTCTCCAGTGTGATTTCCAATTCCCTCAAAGTATTGACCCGTAAGGGTAAAGTATTTATGTTCATAGGATAGAATTCCTGCATTTAAATTCCAGGTTGGGTATAAGTTCGTATTGCCTTTGCCGTGAGCACCAGTGTAAGTAAGCTGGAGTCCAGTTAAAACCTTTGGTAATGGACGAATAGATAATCTCCACTGAAGAACTTTATTGTTATTTTTTTCGAGAGCATGGTAACCACCTCCATTGTAAACTCCAAAAGCCAAGGAACCATACTTCCCGGGGTAAGCTTTGCTTACTTGGTTTTGATAGGTTTCATCAATCATTCCTCCAAGTAATGCTGTAGTAGTAAAGCCAAAATCGGAAGAACTTACAATTGTTGTTTTATCCATAAATTGACTGCCAACTACTCTGTATGAGTTTATCTTTTCCTCAAAATCAATCCAAGGGGTAAAAACCTCTCCAAAAACGATTCTAGGGTTTGAGAATATCCAGTAATGTCTATCCTCCTTAAGTTCAATATAGCAGTATTTTAGTCGCATTTCAAGGTCGCCTTCACCATCACCTTCTTGGTCAACAGTTAAGTCGGGAGTAATTCTTCCCGATAGGTGCTTATTCAGCGATTTTTGAAAGTTGATATATCCTCGTTTTACAGTGAATTCGTTAAAATGGTCACTTCCTTCTATAAAATATCTATAGCCAAGAAA
>CAZTVB010000331.1:0-3845 GCA_964616315.1 uncultured Rikenellaceae bacterium | reverse complement strand
TTGTAAGCTTTTTCCATATATGGTAAAGCCTTCTTAAACTCAACGTTGGATTTCGCCATTATTGACTCATATTTTTCATAGTCTTTTGCAGGCACTTTATTTGCCTCATCGACGAGTTTTACTCCATTGTTAAAATATACTGCACCTAAATTATAATAAGCATCAAAGAAATTAGCATCTATTTCAATAGCCTTTGAATAAGATTTTGCAGCCTCTTCAGAGTCACTAAGTTTGTCATAAACAGTTCCTTTAGCAAAATACAAAGTTGCATTATTTGGCTCTTCAATTAAGGCTTTATCAATATAGTTAAGCACCTTGGCAGGATCTTCTCCCTTATCTACATAATATTGAATCAAACTAAATAATATGTTTGTGTTTTTTGGAAACTTAACCATTCCTTCTTCTAAATATTTAACACCATCATCTACCTTGTTGAGAGATTTGCAGGCATCAAAAGCATAATAATATGCAGTACCTTCAGAGGAAAAATTCAATTCAATAGACTTATCATAATATTTGATTGCATTCTCAAAATCACCAGCCAACTGGGCAGAAAGACCAGCATAGTAATATATTGCAGTATCTTTATGATTCAATTGTGGCATTTGACCAATATCAATGGCATTTTTAAAGTTATTAAAAGCCTCTTTGAAGTTTTTAAAAGAATAATAATTGGAACCCTCAGTTATATACAAACCTTTAAGTTTAATCAAATTCTCTTGAACTTTCTTTGTTTTCTTTGCATTAACATCAATCTCTACAACTTTTTTAATGCTTTCTAAAGCCAAATCAAGGGGATTTGATAACAAGGGCTTAGTAACTTCCCACTTCTCAAGTTTACCATCAACAAAGTAGAAATTAACACGCTCCATTTCGAATTTGTCTACTGCAACCCCATCAATAACTTCCTGAGTTTGAGATAAAGGATTACCAATTAAAATTTTGAAAGTTTGGGTAGTCGCATTAACTGTTAATGCCCTAAGAAGTTGAGCGTCATAAATATCCATCATAAGTTCTGCTCTAGAAAACCAAGTACCATCCTTGATGGATTTCTTAGGATCTTTGATTTCAGCATCACTTTTTTCTATTTTCTTGGCGTACTGATCAAACTTGATTTCCTTGCTGGTTTGAGCATAAATCATATTGATTCCAAGAACTAGCGATAAAACTAAAATTATTCTTTTCATCTCGATAAAATTATTAAAATTAGTATTGGGTTTTATTCTTCTGCATTATCAATGTTATCAAATTCATCCACAATTTGTTCCTCTCTTTCATCATCGGATGATTCAACATTTGCTATTGCTGCAATCGAATCATTCTTTTTAAGGTTGATTAACTTAACACCTTGAGTGGCACGTCCAGTTACTCTTAATTCACTTACGCGTAACCTAATTGTTAAGCCGCTTCTATTAATAATCATCAGGTCATTATTCTCATCTACAACCTTGATGCTAATTAACTTTCCAGTTTTTGGGGATATTCCTATGGTTTTTACACCTTTCCCTCCCCTATTGGTTACTCTATAATCCTCAAGTTTAGAACGTTTACCAAAGCCATTTTCAGATACTACCAAAATGTCCTTCAGTTCATTTTCTTCAACACAAACCATGCCAATTACTTCATCGCCCTTGGATAGTGACATTCCGCGTACTCCGCTACCGGTTCTACCAATTGCTCGAACAAGTTTTTCGGGGAAACGGATTGCTTTACCATCTTTTGCTGCAAGCAAAATATGATTGTTTCCATTGGTTAAGCAAGCCTCTATTAGTTGGTCGCCTTCCTTAATGGTAATAGCCATAACGCCATTCTGACGTGGACGACTATAAGCCTCCAACGAAGTTTTCTTAATAGTTCCTTGCTTTGTACAAAGAACGATGAAATTATTTTGAATGTAATCAGTATCCGTTAATCGCTTAACATTGATGTAAGCCCTTACCACATCATCGTTCTCAATGTTGATAAGGTTTTGGATAGCTCTACCCTTAGATGCCTTTGTTCCTTCAGGAATTTCGTAAACTTTTAACCAGAAACATTTGCCTTTCTCGGTAAAGAAGAGCATGGTATTATGCATTGTAGCAATGTACATATGCTCAATAAAATCCTCATCCCTTGTTGTACTACCCTTAGCGCCAACTCCACCTCTAGATTGTGCTCTATACTCATATAATGGTGTACGTTTGATGTAACCCATTCGTGATATAGTGATTACAACCTCTTCATCGGCATAAAAATCTTCAGGATTAAACTCCTCAGCATCGGGAACAATATCGGTTTTACGTTCATCGCCGTATTTATTCTTCATCTCAATCAGTTCATCCTTGATGATTTTCATTTGAAGAGCCTCATTCTGCAGTATTGACTTAAGGTAATCAATCAATTTAAGTAATTCGTTATACTCCTCCTTCACCTTATCGCGTTCAAGTCCTGTTAGACTTCTTAAACGCATATCGATAATTGCCTGCGATTGAATATCGGATAAGCCAAAACGCTCCATCAATTTTTCCTTCGCTTCGGTTGGAGACTGAGCGGAACGGATTAGACTGATTACCTCATCAATATGGTCGATAGCAATAAGTAAACCCTCAAGGATATGAGCACGTTTTTGAGCCTCGTCTAACTCAAATTTTGCTCGACGAAGAATTACGTTATGACGATGCTTGATGAATTGAACTATTAACTCCTTAACATTCAGTAATTTTGGACGACCATCGACTAAGGCAATGTTATTAATTGCAAAAGAGGACTGTAGCTGGCTGTGCTTAAATAAGTTATTTAGAACAACATTTGCAACTGCCTCTTTTTTAAGGATTATAACTACTCGGGTTCCTTGTCTATCCGATTCATCGTTGATGTAACTAATTCCTTCTATTTTCTTCTCGTTAATAAGGTCTGCTATCTTCTTAATCATCTCAGCCTTGTTAACCA
Source organism: uncultured Rikenellaceae bacterium (assembly GCA_964616315.1). Taxonomy (GTDB): domain Bacteria; phylum Bacteroidota; class Bacteroidia; order Bacteroidales; family Tenuifilaceae; genus SB25. The sequence continues at coordinate 917 of CAZTVB010000331.1, read as the reverse complement.
TATAAGGAATCTCTGTAACAATAATTTTTGATCTACCAGACTCAGTTTGCTCTACCTCAGTCTTAGACCTAATTACAACTTTACCCTTTCCTGTATGGTAAGCATCCTTAACTCCCTGATAACCATATATGGTAGCACCTGTTGGAAAATCGGGACCTTTTATATACTTAAGAAGTTCATCTATAGTGATTTCAGGGTTGTCAATTGTAGCACAAATTGCATCAACAACCTCACTTAAGTTATGAGGTGGCATATTTGTGGCCATACCAACGGCGATACCCGATGAACCATTCACTAATAGCAATGGTATTTTGGTAGGAAGCACTGTTGGCTCCTCCAGAGTATCGTCGAAGTTCAGCTTAAAGTCAACGGTGTTTTTCTCCAAATCAGCTAAAGCTTCTTCAGCGATTTTAGTTAACCTTGCCTCTGTATAACGCATTGCAGCAGGACTATCGCCATCCACTGAACCAAAGTTACCCTGACCATCGACCAACCTGTAACGCATGGACCATTCCTGAGCCATACGAACCATGGCATCGTAAACTGATGAATCGCCGTGTGGATGATACTTACCAAGCACCTCTCCTACAATACGAGCCGACTTTTTAAAAGGCTTACCTGCATTCAAACCCAAATCGGACATTCCGAATAGTACCCTACGGTGAACAGGTTTTAATCCATCTCGAACATCTGGAAGCGCACGTGAAACAATTACCGACATTGAATAATCAATGTACGATGACTTCATCTCTTCCTCAATGTTAATCTGTATAATTCTTTCTCCTTCAGACATATAAGAAAATTATATCTACCTAAAAAATTAATAATCAATAATGTGCTTTTGCTCAAAATTTGAATTGGCTAAATTAGCAATTTATCGGTAATTATTTGGCTTATTGCAAAACTACTTTTCAACA
>CAZTVB010000330.1:0-3909 GCA_964616315.1 uncultured Rikenellaceae bacterium | reverse complement strand
GGAGAATAATGGGTATAATTAATAGGAAGTATAATGAGGAGCATAATGAGTTAACGGCTCGTTTTTGCCATTGGGAAACAATTGATGATTTTGAGGTTGCTAGTGCCTTGGTTAAGGCTATTGAGGTTTGGGCTAAGGGTCGAGAAATGACAAGGTTGATTGGCCCAATGGGTTTTTCCGATAAAGACCCACAAGGATTACTTGTTGAGGGATTTGATGAACCAATAGTCATATCGTCGAACTGCAGCTTTAGGTATCAGGTTGATTATATAGAAAAACTTGATTACCAAAAGGATATTGATTTGGTGGTGTATAAAGTACCAGTGCCAAAGGAGCTTCCCTATTTTTATAAAAGAATTCTGGAGCGAGTTAAACGCAATGCTAACGGTTATAGGATGGTTAGTCTCAAAAGTAGAGGCGAGATAAAGCCTTGGATTAGGCCTGTGCTAACATTGGTGAACGAAACCTTTACCGATATTTATGGGTTTAACCCAATGGAGTTTGATGAAATGGATGAGTTTGCCAAGCGGTATCTGGCAATTCTCGACCCCCGATTTATAAAGATTATTGTTGATTCAGAGAATAGAGTGCTTGCCTTTATTCTTGGTATGCCCAATATTGGTTCTGGTATTCAAAAAAGTAAAGGATACCTTTTCCCATTTGGGTTTGTTCATATACTCTGGTCTGCCCGAAAGGCCAAAATGTTGAGTTTACTTTTGGGTGCAATTCACCCAAATTATAGAAATTTAGGGTTTGATACTTGGCTTGGCGCCGAAATGCTTTCGGAGACACATAGGGCAGGTTTAACAAGTATTGATAGCCATTTGGAGTTGGAAACAAACCTTAAAATGAGGGCTGAGATGGAAAAGATGGGAGGAGTGGTTTATAAGCGTTACAGAATTTTCCAAAAACAATTATAGTTGAGAACTTTTGTCATTTCGAACGAAGTTAGAAATCTCTTATTAACTCCGTTCGAAATGAAAAGTTTAATTTATTGATATAAGAACATTGAATTGAATAGTAGTTTGTAAGTTGCTGGAACCGACGCTCTAAATATTGGACTAAAGCCCATAAGAATTATTTGGCCTTTACCTTTCTGCATCCAAATAATAGCCGATTTTTTGGCTAAGTACTCACCTCCTTTAAGATAACCGCTAATCAATGAGTTTTCATCTCCAAAATAGCCCACAACTCGTCTATCCATATCCAAATTTGGAATTTGCGTGGTAAAAGTGGGTTTTCCCCTGTAAAATATTCCGATTTCGTTACCGAGTCCCCAGGTAATTGGGCTTTCGTTGTTCAACTTAGTGCGAACTAAAGAACCTGGGCATTTAAATCCTAATTTTTCAATAGCATCGCCAACATTTCTGAAAGGCAAAATAAACTCTTCGGTCGTATTTGCTTGCTTAATTGATAATGTACCCTCAAATAGTTCTGTAGAGCCTTCCCACGATATAGCGATACCTCCATCGTTAATAAATTTTAGGATGTTTTCTACCCCTTTTGAGCCCATTCCTTTTGTGTATTCTGGTGGATAATCGGTAGGGATTGATTGGTTGTTTCTCTTATATTTACCGTCCTTAAGTAAAGAGGAACTGGTGTTGGGGAGTATAATTACATCAAACTTTGTTTTAACATCAAGATTCTCAACCTCTGCAGGAGTGAGAATTGAATATTTTACGCTGTATGAATCCAGAATAAAACGAGTCCAGCCGGCATCGGTACTTTGAATAGGTGGGTCGATTAGCGCAATGCGAGGAAGCTTAGTAGTCGACAGTTTGAGATTACTTTTCGAATCTGCGGTATAAGCAGGAAAAGTTGCATGTTCCAATATCGCCTTGGTTTTGTTGTTGTTTTCAACAACAAAACTACCCGCAGGTATTGTTAAGCCATTCATATTGGTGTTCTCCTGAATTCTTTCAACGGCTAAGCCATTGCCCAAAAGTTCAAAAACTATTTGGTAGGATTGATTATTGCTCGATGATAGAATAGCATATTTGGAGTTTGATGTAGTATTAGCAAGCGAGTATTTATCCTTGATTTGCTCAATTTGATTTTCTAACTCAGGGTATCTTGTGTCTATTTGATGGCAAGTTAGGCCTCTGTGTAGTGGTAACGACCAAGTTGTAATATCGTAAGGGGTAATAATATCGCCTCCTGCAATAACTTTACGTTCAGGGTACTTCTGAACTTCAAGAACTTCTTTTGCAAACATTCTGAAGGGTTGCGCCAATGGTACAACAATATCACCTGCTACGTAATTATAGTTGTTCAGGGTGATCTTGGATTTAAGCTTGTAAACTAAAATGCCATGCTCTTTAAGTAACTCAACTAGCGATACCAATTCGCTTAAATCGGTTTGGTTTTGTGGGATAATAAAATAGTATGGTGCTTGCGATTTTCCCTTTTCAACCTGTTGTTTGCAAACATCGTTTCTATACTTCAAAATTTTATCTTTGTAAAGGTGCGCCGTGTTAAGCATTGATATGGTTGATGCAATCTCTAAGTCAACAATGTCCGAAAGTCGCCACCAACCTCCTTCCCATGGAGCAAGGTTGTTAATTCCCTTTTTGTTTTCGGGCAAACCTTTGCCTCCGCCTGAAAGCTCTGTGGGTTCAACGTAAATTGGCTTGGCCAATTTAACGCTAGCGGCCTCGGTTAAAAAGCTAATAACATTTTTCCATATTGGGGTTTCGGTTGAACCCGGCCAGTAGTTATCGAATGCATTATTTTGGCTAATGCCTTTAAGTCCAATTGCAGTCATATCGTTTACCATATTGTGGCCAAACAAGCTACACCACGAAAAAAGTTCTGGTTCAACGTTTTCTGCAATTGGGTCGTAGAATGGCGGAACAAAGTATCTGGAACCAGTAAAGCCCATTTGGTGTTTCTCAACCATAACCTGAGGAAACCACACAGAACTGGTTAAACTCGATATTGCTTTAGTGTCGCTTTGGGTTAATGTTACAAAATCGCGGTTATTGTCGTGGCCAATATATTTATGGTAAAGACCTGGGTAGGATGAGCCTTCGTATTTGGTTCCTTTGGTTTTGTAGTAATAATCTACAACCATATTCATACCATCGGGATTATGGCATGGAACTGCCATATAAACCACATCATTGAGTATATTTTTTGTTGATTCGGATTTATCGGTTATAAGTTGATAAACAATTAGTGGAAGTGCTTGTGTTGGTCCAACTTCCGAGGAATGCATCGATAGTGTTACTAATGCAAAGACTTTTCCTGATTTAACCAATTCTGCTTGCTCTAGGTCAGATAATGTATAGTCGAGGGCGAGTTTTTTGTTTATTTCACCCAGTTTCTCTAGGTTTTTGATATTTTCCTCCGACGAAATAAACAGTGAATATATTGGCTTACCCATTGGCGACTTTCCAATTTCAACCATCTTAACCATATCGCTATTCTTGTTAACTAGGTTGAGGTAATCAATTAATTTCTCGTAGTTGAATAGTTGATAATCCGTACCAGGCTTAAATCCAAAGAACTTTTCTGGTTCTTGAATTTGCGAATTTGACACTAAAGGAATAAGTGCGAGAACAATAATCCCAATAAAGGCTCTGTATTTCATTGGTTTATGGTTTGGTTATTTGTAATAGATGCATTGTTGGTTAAATGGTTTAATATAGAGCAAAACGAGGGTCTTCGTAATCCGAAGACCCTCGAGTTAGGATATTATGTTAAACTAGAAACTCTTTAAGCAGTCGTCAACGCTCTCGCGGATATCGAAAACACTTTGAAGTTGAAGTAGTTTAATCAATTCCATTACTTCAGGAGTAATGTTGCAAAGTTTTAGTCCTGAATTGTTGTTTTTGCAATGCCTAAGAACCGATAAAAGCATACCAAATCCAGTACTATCAATGTAATTAATACCATTCAAATTAAGAG
>CAZTVB010000329.1:0-3919 GCA_964616315.1 uncultured Rikenellaceae bacterium | reverse complement strand
CTGGTTTGCATCCAGATTAGGAATAGAGGTAAAGCCGCAAAACTACCGTAAATAGCATTGTACTTCGAAACTCCTATTTGTAAGAAAATGTAGGCCCATTGTACAATTACAAACCCTGACCCCGATATAACACCTGCAATAATTCCTGATGCGTATGACACTTTAGTGTTTGGCATCGCAATAAAGATGAAACTAAACAGTACCCAAATTAATAGATAAGGAAGGAATTGTAATGCTGATATTAGTAATGGGCTCACATACCCAATAATCTCTACCTCTTGTGCTATTGAACTAATTTGAGTGGCAAGGAATACGTGAATACCGCTCGATGCGATTAAAAGTATTGGTGCAATAAGCATTATGGATAGGTAATCAGTAAACTTTCTTGTCCATGTTCTGGGTTTCTCAACCTGCCATATATCGTTGAAAGAGTTCTCGATGTTATTTAGTACCTTAATTACCGACCAGAATAAAAGAACAATACCAATTCCTGCAATAACGCCGCCTCCTGTCCGTGCTAGTAGAGAGTGCGAAAAACTTATTACTTGATTCATCACCTCTTCCTGTCCTTTAAAATTGGTGATAATTTGCTGCTCAAGGTATTTTTCAACTCCAAATCCTTTAGCTATACCGAAAATCAGTGCAAATACAGGCACTATGGACATCAGAGTATAGTAAGTAAGAGCAGATGCCTTGACCTGTACTTTATCCTCATTAAATCCACGGAGCGCAAGTAGTATTACTCTGAGATACTTAAAAGGGGCTCTGAGTTTTGGGGGGAGGTCGTCGAGATGAGTGCTCCATACATCGTGAGTAATAAATTTATTTACCTTATTAATGGTTTGCATTATTCGCTTTACTCTGCTCTCTTTTTTAGCCATAGGATTTTTTTTCGAAGTTACGTCTACATTGAACTTAAAGCAAATATTTTACCTGGTTTGCTAATTACTGCTCCTGAGAATTCCAGGTTAAGTAGCATCGATAGTGCTTTAGATACTGGAATGCCAGTGTTTATTGAAATTAAATCTATTGTTTCTTCGCCGTTGTTACGTAAATAGTTGAGGATTATTTGTTCCTCGGTATTGAAAGTGTTAAAATTAATGGTGGTTTGTTTTGGGGCATTTTTTACGTTAGGTTTCCAACCAAGCAGAAATTCTATATCATCGGCCGATTCTATTAAAGCCGCTTTATTCTGCTTAATAAGTTGGTTGCATCCTTTAGAGTAGTTCGATGTTACATTGCCAGGCACAGCAAAAACCTCGCGGTTGTAGGAGTTTGCGATGTCAGCAGTAACAAGGGCGCCTCCCTCCTCGGCACTTTCTACAACAATTGTAGCATCCGCTAAGCCTGCAATAATTCTATTACGGCGTAAGAAATTATTTCTGTCGAAAGGTGTCTCCGATATAAAATCTGTAACCAGAGCCCCGTGATTCGCTATATCCTTTGCAACATTCCTGTGCGCACCTGGATATATTGTGTTGAGGCCATGACCAAGCACTGCAATGGTAGGAAGTTGATGTTTAATTGCGGCTTTATGTGCTGCAACGTCTATTCCGTATGCTAATCCGCTTACCACTAGTGGTAAATACCCTTTTGAAGCAATGCCGCCAATTAACTCATCGCAAATGATTTTACCATAGGTGGTTGCTTTGCGGGTGCCTACAATGCTTATTATTTTATCGGTATTGAAGTTGAAGTTTTGGTTTGATTTCACGAATAACACTACAGGCCCGTCTTCGCATTGCTTTAACCGTTCGGGGTATTCAGCATCAATATAATATAGTGCTTTTATCCTGTATTTCTCGATGAATTCAATTTCGGCTTCAGCCTTATTGAGGATTTTCTGATTAATAATTTCAGCGGCTATAACCTCTCCAATGCCAGGTATTTTTAGTAAATTCTTTTTATGTTCCTTGAAAACAGCTTCAGGGCTTCCGCAGTATGCAATTAATTTCTTGGCATTTATGCTGCCAATCTTGGGAATCAGCTCTATTCCGATCTTATATTTAAGTTCTGGATCTTTCAACATTTAGTTTACTTCGGCAAGATTGCTAAGGGTGTCAAGTAATTGTTGTTTTTGCTCTTTAGTGAGTGATACAATGGATATGGGTGGATACTTGGAGATTTTATTTCCTTTCCGCACATATAGGTGCAACTCCTCCTTAAGGTTTTTCTTTGTTACCGAGTACTTGTAGAACTCATTCTTTGGAATTTCTAGCGATATTTTCGTTGAGTTAAAAGGTCTAATCTTAAATGTGCGTATGATCATTTTAGATCCCTCATCGTTGTAGGATACGAATGCTGAGTCTTTTATGATAAAGTAGAAAAAGAAAAGAAAGTAAGAGCCAAGTACAATGCCTATGGACCACCCTGTTGTAATGCTTGTATTGCGTTCAATGAAATTAGGTAATTCTGTAATTAGCATAAACAGAATGAAAATGAGAACAAAGAAGGCCAGAATGAGTTTGGCCATATGTATCCCGTATACTGTAGGTTCGTTATCGAATTTCACTTTGATGTGAGTTTAAAGTTTATCCCAAATGTATAAAAAATGATAGTATTATTTTCAATACAGATAAAATTAAACCCTTTTGGTTAATTGAGGTTTAATTAGTATAATTTTGTTCCACTCGAAATTTAAACTAAAAATCATCTAAAAATTTATGCGTCTTATACTCTCAGTTCTATTTGCAGGTTTGATGTTTATAAACACAACTGCACAAAATAATCCTAAATGGTTACGCTATCCGGCAATATCGCCCGATGGAAAGCAAATTGCATTTACCTATAAAGGGGATATTTACCTTGTGGCAAGCGATGGTGGTGTTGCCACTCCTTTAACTTCCCATTCTGCTTACGACTATATGCCCGTTTGGAGCAACGATGGAAAGCAAATTGCATTTGCATCGAACCGATTTGGCAATTTCGACATTTTCGTGGTTGATGCTTCGGGTGGAGAGTCCAAGCGTTTAACATATCATTCTGCCGACGAATTACCATTCACTTTTAGTGTTGATGATAAAAGCGTGCTTTTTGGCGCTAGTCGACAAGATTTAGTTACTCATAGGCAATACCCTACAGGCTCGCAACCTGAACTGTACTCTGTTGCCACAGTTGGTGGTAGGGTTGAGTTGGTTTTAACAACTCCTGCAGAAGCAGTTAAATTTTCCACAAATGGCCAGTCTTTAATTTATCACGATAAAAAAGGTGGTGAAAATGAGTGGCGCAAACATCATCAATCGTCAATTGCTCGGGATATTTGGACTTACGATTTTCAAACTGGTAAGCATACTCAAATAACCTCGTTTAAAGGTGAGGATCGAAATCCAATTCTTGCCGATAATAATTCGAGCGTTTACTATTTAAGCGAGGAGAGCGGAAGTTTTAATGTTTATAAACTATCGCTAAACAATCCAACTCAAAAACAGCAAATTACGAACTACGAGAAGCATCCTGTTCGTTTTCTAAGTATGAGCCAAAATCAAACACTTTGCTATGGTTTTGATGGAGAAATTTACACGCTTACAGAGGGGACTACACCCAGAAAAGTTGAAATTACTATTAAAGGAGAAGGCAAACAGAATAATGAGCAGTTGGTTAGTATTAACGGAAATGTTCGAGAAATGGCCGTTTCTCCCGATGGTAAGGAGGTTGCCTTTATAGCGCGAGGTGAAGTTTTTGTATCGTCGGTTGAGGGAAGTTTTACAAAGCGGATTACAAGTACTCCAGAACAGGAAAAATTTGTGACTTTCTCGCCCGATGGCAAATCGGTTGTTTATGCGAGTGAGCGTAATGGACGTTGGCAGATATACAAATCTACAAAGGTGCGCTCAGAGGAGCCGTACTTCTTTGCATCAACTTTAATTAAAGAGGAACTTTTAATTGATAACGACAACGAGAACACTCAACCTGAGTTCTC
>CAZTVB010000328.1:0-3929 GCA_964616315.1 uncultured Rikenellaceae bacterium | reverse complement strand
TGACGTTCTTTAATACCAATGCGTGTCATAATCCACTCATCGGTGGTATCAACCATGCGGCTGAGTTCCTCGTTGGTAAGAATGTACTCGGGTACATAACCCCCAACACCTGTGATTGCGGCAGTAATTTTTCCCATTAGCTGAATGCTTGTTTAATTTTCTCGCAAAGTTGCGAAGATATAACCTCGCGAGTTTGAATAATCATGTTCATTATTGCTTTGGGGCTCGATGCTCCATGAGCTATTATTACAGGCTTATTAACGCCAAGAACTGGTGTTCCTCCGTAGTTCTCGGAGTTAAAACGCTCGTTAAATTTATTGTCGGGGTTAACCTTTGTGAGTATATGGTAGAATGCCTCGGCTTGTTTAAGAACCACATTGCCTACAAAACCATCGCAAACTACCACGTCGGCTTTTTTATCGTGAAATAGGTGGTGACCCTCTACGTTTCCAACAAAGTTGAAATCCGAAGAATCCTTCATCATCTCAAAGGCACTTTTTGTAACCAGATTACCTTTTTCTTCCTCCTCGCCAATACTTAGTAAAGATATCCTTGGATTTTCAATGCCAAAAACTTGCTTTGCATAGATTGAACCAAGTATTCCGTATTGGTATAATACATCGGGACGACAATCGGGGTTAAGCCCAACGTCGAGCAGAAGATTAACTTTTTTCTCGGAAACGGGAATGAAACCAGCAATTGCAGGACGAATAACGCCAGGAATTTGCTTAACAACCATCATTGCGCCAACCATCATAGCACCGGTGCTACCTGCACTAGCAAAACCATCAATTTTGCCAGCGGCAAGAGCCATAAATCCCTTAACAATGCTAGAATCAGTTTTTTTTGCGAAAGACTTTGATGGGTTATCGCCCATCTCAATTACCTCGGAGGTATGGATGATATCAAAATTGTCAGGACTTACGCCTTCCTTTTGCAGAAGATTTACAATGATGTCCTGATTGCCAAAGAGAACTATTCTCTCATCAGCATTAAGATGCTTTAGGGCTAAAACGGCACCCGATACTACAGCATCGGGTGCAAAGTCTCCTCCCATAACATCAACACCAATCCTCATCACTAGTGTGCTAATTAGGGTTGATATAATTAGGCGTTAACAGCCTTTTCAATTGCTTGCTTTCCACGGTAAAAACCACACTCTGGGCATACCCTGTGATACTCAACAGCTGAACCACAGTTTGAGCAGTTTGAAAGAGTAGGTGTACTAGCTTTGTAGTGAGTTCTACGCTTATTTCTTCTCTGCTTGGAAATCTTTGATTTTGGATGTGCCATTTTTCAACTTATTAATTAGTAAAACTTAGTTATTCTTCAATTTTTTTAGTGCTGCCCAGCGAGGGTCAATATCTTCGTCGGTGCTTTCTACTTCGTTCACAATGTTCATTTTCGAAATCATCTCCTTGTCGCAATCGCTTGCCTTTGTACCACTTAAACCATGATAGCGTTGCAGTGGTAAACTTAAGCAAACACTTTCGTATAGGTACTGAGCAAGGTTAACCTCGTAATCCTCTTCCGAAAGGAAAATAATTTCATCGTCGTTTTCCTCGTCCTTTGTGCCAATCTTAACAAACAACTCCCCTTTAAAGGTTGTTGGTAGTTCAAAAAGCTCTAAGCACCTATCGCATACAACCTCAACCGAACCCTTTATGCTGATTTTAAATTCCAGCAAATGGTTATGTTTATTAAGGTTTACAGCAGCTTTAAGCTGTCCTTTGCAAATTTCGCCCTCCTTAAACTCAGCAAAAAAATCATCGTTTAAATCGAATTCAAACGAATGTTTTCCGACCTTAAGTCCCTTGAAATTAATTGAATATGTGCCTAATACGTTTCCCACAACTCTTCAAAAACAACGTGCAAAGTTATAAAAATTACAAACAATCAAAAAAATGAACCAAAAATATATAATTGAACGGTTAAATATTAAACGTGTAACACAGATATAATAAACTGTTCAAGCTTTTTAATTAACTATTTTTATCGCGACGCTTACGCTCGTTCTCGTCGAGATAAATTTTCCGCAAACGCATCGATTTTGGTGTAATCTCCACATATTCATCTTCTTGGATATACTCCAATGCTTCCTCTAAGCTGAATTTAACCGGTGGTGCGAGGAACGATTTGTCGTCAGAACCAGAGGCACGCATATTGGTCAACTTTTTAGATTTAGTAACATTCACTACCATATCGCCAGCACGGGTATTTTCGCCAATAACCTGTCCGGCATAAACCTCTTCGTGCTCATCAATAAAAAAACGCCCACGATCCTGAAGTTTGTTTATTGCGTATGCGAATGACATGCCGCTTTCCATGGCAATTAACGAACCGTTTACACGGGTTTCGATATCGCCACGGTATGGCTCAAATCCTTTTACCCTATGGGCAATAACCGCCTCGCCAGCAGTGGCGGTAAGCAGAATGTTTCTTAAACCAATAATACCGCGCGATGGGATTTCAAACTCAAGGTGAATTCTGTCGTTACGGCGTTCCATGGTTAATAGCGTGCCCCTGCGGCGGGTAACCTGTTCAATTGCTTTGCCAGACACCTCCTCGGGTAAATCAATGGTCATATATTCAATAGGTTCGCATCTTTCTCCTGCAACCATCTTAATGATAACCTTTGGTTGTCCAACCTGTAACTCATAACCCTCACGTCGCATAGTTTCAATAAGTACGGATAGGTGAAGAACACCTCGTCCATAAACCATGAACGAATCGGCAGAGTCGGTTGCCTCAACTTTTAGAGCAAGGTTTTTTTCCAATTCACGGTCTAGACGCTCCTTTAGGTGGCGCGATGTTACAAACTTTCCATCCTTCCCAAAGAAAGGGGAGTTGTTAATGGTAAAAAGCATGCTCATTGTTGGCTCATCAACCGCAATTGTAGGTAGCGCTTCTGGATTTTCGATATCGGCAATTGTATCGCCAATATCAAAACCATCGATACCTACTAATGCGCAAATATCTCCAGATATAACTTTATCAACTTTACGTTTTCCTAGACCTTCGAAAACAAGCAGTTCTTTGATTCTTGTTCTGATAACCTGTCCATCGGTTTTGGCCAATGAAACAGCCATTCCAGTAGTTAACTCGCCTCGGTGCAACTTTCCAATTGCAATACGGCCAACATAGCTGGAGTAATCCAACGATGTTATTAAAAGTTGAGGTGTTCCTTTAATTTGCTTTGCTGCTGGAACATACTCCACAATTTTATCGAGTAGGGCGGTAATATCGGTGGCTGGTTTTTTCCAGTCGGACGACATCCATCCCTGCTTGGCACTACCGTATATTGTAGGGAAATTTAGCTGTTCTTCCGATGCATCGAGGTTGAACATTAGATCAAAAACCTGTTCCTGAACTACTTCGGGGCGACAGTTAGGCTTATCGACCTTGTTGATTACAACAATTGGTTTTAGCCCTAGGGCTAATGCTTTTTGAAGCACAAAACGGGTTTGAGGCATTGTACCTTCAAACGCATCAACAAGCAGCAGAACCCCATCGGCCATATTGAGTACGCGCTCAACCTCTCCACCAAAATCGGAGTGACCGGGAGTATCAATAATGTTAATTTTAACACCCTTGTACTCCACCGAAACGTTTTTAGCAAGAATGGTAATTCCACGCTCTCGCTCCAAATCGTTACTATCGAGAATTAGTTCGCCGGGCTTTTCGTGATCTTTAAAAAGTTTCCCCTGAATAATCATTTTGTCCACCAAGGTGGTCTTCCCATGATCCACGTGCGCAATAATCGCAATATTTCTTATACCCTGCATTGTGTAATTTTTTTGAGGGCGCAAAGGTACAGCTAATTATTCACTTTTATACACGAGTTAACAGCTTTTAAGAAAAATTTTTGATGAAAAGATTTTGAGAATAAACTATTTAGCATTCCATTTGTGGAATTAGCATCGTACCTT
>CAZTVB010000327.1:0-3943 GCA_964616315.1 uncultured Rikenellaceae bacterium | reverse complement strand
GTTAAAGGGTTGCTTTTGGCAACCCTTTAATTTTTATTATTATAAATGTTACTCCTTAACAATGCTCCCAATTAAAGTTGCAGGAGTACAATCGGCTATTTTCACAAAAACAAAATCACCAATTTTATAATTTTCCCTAGGGAAAACAACTACCTTATTATGGGTTGTTCTGCCATAGAATTGCTCTTTTGATTTTTTTGATTCGCCCTCAATTAAAACCTCGAAGCTTTTACCAATATCCTTACGCTTGCTAATTTCCGAGAGTTTCCCTTGTAGTTCAATAATTTCGGTTAATCGGCGAGTTTTAATATCCTCAGGAACATCGTCCTCATATTTGTTTGCAGCTTTGGTATTTGGGCGTTCCGAGTACTTAAACATATACGCAAAATCGTAACTAACCTCCTGCATCAAGCTTATGGTTTGGTCGTGGTCAAGCTCGGTTTCAGTGCAAAAACCAGCAATAATGTCGGTAGATATTGAGCAATCGGGAATAATCTCGCGGATAGCAGCAATTCTGCCCAAATAATCTTCACGGGTATACTTTCTATTCATCAACTTAAGCATTCTGCTTGAGCCAGACTGAACAGGAAGATGTATGTGGTTACATATGTTTTCGTACATAGCCATTGTATGCAGAACATTGTCGGAAAGGTCTTTGGGGTGCGATGTGGAGAAACGAACTCTTAGCCGTGGGTCAACCAATGCAACCATTTCAAGTAAGTCGGCAAAGCTTATTGTTTCTTTAATCAATCCACTTGTTTCTTGCCACTTAAAGGAGTTTACATTTTGTCCAAGCAAAGTAACCTCGCGGTAGCCAGCATCAACCAGTTCTTTTACCTCTTTAACAATTGTTTGTGGGTCGCGGCTACGCTCAACACCACGGGTATAAGGAACAACGCAGTATGTGCACATGTTGTTGCACCCACGCATAATCGATACAAATGCCGAAACTCCATTTTTATCTAATCTTACAGGACTAATATCAGCATATGTTTCTTCGCGCGAAAGGAGTACGTTGATTCCTTTTTGGCCATCTTCGGCGGCACGGATAAGAACGGGAAGTTCGCGGTAAGCATCGGGGCCAACAACAATATCAACTACTTTTTTATCTTCCAAAAGTTGATTTTTTAACCTTTCGGCCATGCAACCAATAACACCAACAAGCAAAGATGGCTTGCCTTTCTTAATTTGTGAAAATACGTCTAGACGACCAAAAACTCTGGTCTCAGCATTTTCTCTAATAGAGCAGGTATTAATTAGAATTACATCAGTGTCGCTAATGTTGCTTGTAATGGCATACCCATTGGCTGTAAGAATTGATGCAACAACCTCGCTGTCGTTAACATTCATCTGGCAACCGTAGGTTTCAATGTAAACTTTTTGTCTATCCTCACTATTTACGGGCGAAAAGTCCTCGAAAATATTTGCGTCTTCTGCGTTAAAATCCATCGAAATAAAATTTTTACAAAAATAGGAAAATGATTTTAAATGGCTTGTAATATTGATGAATGTCAACTTAAAGATTTAAATTAGAAATTGATGAGAACCAAAGTTGTTGAAGAACCTCAAAATATTAAACAGTTTTTTTGTTTGGAACTATCTTCAAATTACCTTTGCATTTACAAAACTGAAAAAATAAAATAATTCGTATGTCAGGGCATAATAAATGGTCAACAATTAAAAGGAAGAAAGGGGCGTTGGATGCAAAGCGCTCTCAGGCATTTTCAAGAATTATTAAGGAGATAACTGTGGCGGTTAAGGAGAGCGGTTCTGATCCCGATGGTAACCCTCGCTTACGTATGGCTATAAATAACGCCAAGGGTGTAAATATGCCCAAGGATAATATCCAGAGGGCAATTGCGAAGGCCGAAAAAGACCCCGATAACCTATTGGAGTTGACTTTTGAGGGATATGGACCCGGTGGTGTTGCTCTTTTTATTGAGTGTTTAACCGATAATAATAATCGTACTGTTAGTGCAATCAGAACCATTCTTACTAAAAAAGGAGGAAGTCTTGGCACTAATGGTTCATTGGCTTTTATATTTGAGCGTAAGGGTATTTTTACCATTAAGAAGGATGATGTGAAGTTGGAGGATATAGAACTTGATTTGATTGATTCAGGTGCACAAGATATTGACGATAGCGGCGATAACTATATCGTAACCACGGCATTGGAGGATTTTGGAAAAATGAACAAGAAGTTGGAGGAACTTAAAGTTGAGGTGGAGAACGCAAGTTTACAACGTATTCCAAACGATTACAAAACCACCGACACATCTACAGCCCTTAAATTACTTAGAATTGTGGATGATATTGAAGATAATGATGATGTGCAGAGTGTGTACCACAACCTGGAGATTACCGATGAGGTTGTGGCTGCCATGGAGAACGATTAGTACTTGTTAAGAGAAGAAGTTTGCATAACCATTTAAGTTTTCACTATATTGGCCATTGATAAAAATTTCAGTGGCCATTTTTTAACCAAACCTATGAGTGCTGAGTATATACTATCGCTCGACCAAGGAACATCAAGTTCTAGGGCTGTTCTGTTTGATAGATTCCAACAACCGCTTGGAATTGAACAGATGGAGTTTACTCAACATTATCCTGCCGATGGTTGGGTGGAGCATAATCCCGAGGAAATTTGGGAAACTCAACTAAAAGTGGCTAATCAGCTTATTGCAAGGCTTAAAATTAGCCCTGAAAGTATTTCCGCAATAGGCATTACAAATCAACGCGAAACAACGGTTGTTTGGGATAAAGAAACAGGAAGGCCAGTTCACAATGCAATAGTTTGGCAGGACAGACGCACTGCCGATATTTGCGAAAAATTGAAAGCGAGCGATTTTGCCGATTATGTTAAGAAGAGTACAGGTTTAGTTATTGACTCATACTTTTCAGCCACAAAACTTAATTGGATTTTAAAAAATGTACCAGGTGCAATGAATCTGGCACTCAAAGGTAGATTGGCCTTTGGAACAATCGATACTTGGTTACTATGGAAACTAACGGGAGGTAAAATTCACTCAACCGATGTTTCTAACGCATCGCGAACAATGCTTTTCAATATTACCACGATGGGTTGGGACGAAGAAATTCTTCGATATTTTGGCATTCCTAAAGCGATATTACCTGAAGTAAAAGTTTCTTCAGGTATTTTTGGTTATACTGAGCCAGGAATTATTGGTGGCAAATCTATTCCAATCGCGGGAATTCTTGGCGACCAACAAGCGGCATTGTTTGGGCAGCGCTGCTTGGAGCCGGGCGAATTGAAGAATACATATGGTACAGGCTGTTTTATGCTTATGAATACAGGCGATAGAATTGTAAGCACCCAATCGGGTTTGCTTTCTACTGTTGCATGGCAAATTGGCGACGAAGTGACATATGCGCTAGAAGGTAGTGTGTTTATTGCTGGCGCAGCAATAAAATGGCTTCGCGATGGTTTAAAGATTATCAAAACAGCTTCGGAAACAGAAAATATAGCCACTTCCGTTACGAACAGCCACGGCGTTTATGTTGTTCCTGCATTTACCGGTTTGGGCGCACCCTACTGGGATATGTATGCTCGTGGAGCAATTGTTGGTATTTCGCAGGGTGTAACTGATAAACATTTGATTCGTGCCACTTTAGAATCGCTTGCATATCAAACCCGCGATATTGTTGGTTTAATGGAGGATAATTCTGGAATTGCGCTCAAAAGCCTTAAGGCCGATGGTGGCGCTTCGGCAAACAATTTTATTATGCAGTTCCAGGCTGATATGCTGAATGTTCCCGTTGAATGTCCAACTTCAACTGAGGCTACCGCACTGGGTGCTGCACTGATGGCAGGTTTAGGAGTTGGTTTTTATAGTTGGGACGATATTAAAGCGGAGATTCCAGGGAAAAAGGTTTACCGTCCGCATATGTCGTTTGAGTTACGTTCAAAGCTTTATAAAGGATG
>CAZTVB010000326.1:0-3967 GCA_964616315.1 uncultured Rikenellaceae bacterium | reverse complement strand
CCACTATACGGTGTAAGTATATCCAATGGAAAGAACCACCCCCCCTAAAACACTTTTGGGTTTCTGGGATGACTTAAAAAAAAATAAAAAATTTATAAATGAAAGATTATTTACCAAAAACATTGATTGGGAAGGTGAATCTGAATATAGGTTTCTAACTCTTTCAGATGACTCAGAGAGCATTTATCTTTCAATGCAAAAATCACTATCAAAAGTAATTCTAGGCTTAAACTTTTCGAAACATTTATTACCTTCGATTGAGGCTTTAGTTCCAAAAGATAAGATTTATCAAATTGTACTTGATAAATATGATGGCAAGTTTAGAATTGAAAAAGTTTTTTTAAACAAACTATAAATGACTACATCCGATTACATACAAAACATTAACTCCCGTTACAAACTTGGAAATGCAACAGAGCATACTTTCCGTGGCGATTTGCAACAACTTATTGAGAGTTTAGTTCCCGAAATTAGGGCCACCAACGAACCCAAACGCCAATCGTGCGGTGCGCCTGATTATATCTTAACCAAACGGAATATTCCCGTTGGCTTTATTGAAGCAAAGGACATTGGCGATACCGACCTAGACGGTGTAAAGAAAACCGTACATAAAGAACAATTCGACCGCTACAAAGCATCGTTGAACAACCTCATATTTACCGATTATATTGATTTCCACCTTTACCGCGATGGACAGTTTGTTACCAAAATTGCCATTGGCGAATTAACCGATAAGGGAATAAAACCACTCCCCGAGAACTTCGAAACATTCGAGAATCTAATTAAGGATTTCTGCACCCACATTGGGCAAACCATAAAGAGCAGTAAGAAACTTGCCGAGATGATGGCTGGTAAAGCTCGCCTACTTTCCGATGTTATTGAAAAAGCCCTTACCAGCGACGAAACCCACAACGAGGACAGCACGCTTAAAGACCAGATGAACGCCTTTAAGCAAATCCTCATTCACGATATTACCCCAAAGGGCTTTGCCGATGTGTACGCTCAAACCATTGCCTACGGTATGTTTGCAGCTCGACTGCACGACCCATCACTGGACACTTTTAGCAGACAAGAAGCCTATGACTTAATTCCCAAATCAAATCCATTCTTAAAAAAGCTGTTTGGCTACATAGCGGGTTTAGATGTGGACGACCGTATTAAGTGGATTGTTGACGATTTGGTTAACATATTCCTTGCCTGCAACGTGGAGGAAATGCTAAAGAACTACGGCAAGAGTACAAAAATGGAAGACCCAATAATCCATTTCTACGAGGATTTTTTAAGAGAATATGATTCAAACCTTCGCAAAACTCGTGGCGTTTGGTACACCCCTGCACCTGTGGTTAACTTTATTGTTCGTGCCGTTGACGATATTCTAAAAACCGAATTTGACCTACCGCAAGGATTAGCCGATACCTCAAAAACCAAGATTAAAACCACCGTGCAGGGCAACAATAAGCCTGTTGAGCAGGAAGTGCATAGAGTACAAATTCTAGACCCTGCCACAGGCACAGGCACATTCCTTGCCGAAGTTATTAAACAAATCCATAAAAGGTTTGAGGGGCAGCAGGGCATTTGGAGCAACTACGTGGAAACACATCTTTTGCCCCGCTTAAATGGTTTTGAGTTGTTAATGGCAAGCTACGCAATGGCGCACCTAAAGTTGGATTTACTGCTTACCGAAACAGGGTACAAGCCAACTACCAACCAACGCTTTAGGGTTTACCTTACCAACAGCTTGGAGGAAAGCCACCCCGATACAGGAACCCTTTGGGCTAGTTGGCTTAGTGCCGAAGCCACGGAAGCCAACAGGATAAAGCGCGATACTCCCGTTATGGTAATAATTGGTAACCCACCTTACAGCGGCGAAAGCGCCAACAAGGGCGATTGGATTATGAACCTAATGGAGGATTACAAGAAAGAGCCTGGCGGAAAAGAAAAGTTGAATGAGAGAAACCCCAAATGGATTAACGATGACTATGTAAAGTTTATCCGTTACGGGCAGCATTTTATTGAAAAGAATGGAACTGGTATTTTGGCATTTATCAATCCTCACGGATTTTTAGACAATCCTACATTTAGGGGAATGCGCTGGAATTTGCTAAAAACTTACGATAAGATTTATACAATAGACCTACACGGAAACTCTAAGAAAAAGGAAACCGCCCCCGACGGTAGCGAGGATGTTAATGTTTTCGATATACAGCAAGGCGTTTCAATTAATCTATTTATAAAAACGGGCAAGAAGAAACCTAGCGAGTTAGGGATTATTCTTAATTACGATTTATATGGTGAGCGAGATTTGAAATACAATTTTTTACTTAATAGCTCACTAAAAGATATTGCTTTTAATGAAGTGTCTAATATTGCACCCGATTTCTTTTTTATAAAGAAAGATTATAATAACTATGAAAATTACGAACAAGGTTTTAAAATTAATGCTCTAATTTTAGAGCAAAGTATGGGTATTACAAGTGGTAACGATAATAAATATATTGGTTTCGAAAAAAAAGACATTTTAAACACCTATCCTGAAAAAACAATAAAGAGCATCGATTATCGCCCATTTGATAAACGTTACATAAATTATGACATTTCAATATTGGCAAGAAGTAGGTCTCAATTTATGAGAAACTTCTTTAAACCAAACATTGCTATAAGTTTAGTAAAAAGGTCTCGAAACAATAGTTTTAATCTACCATTTGTAACAACCAATATTGTTGATAAATGTATATTGTCAACACTTGACAATGCAAACATTTTTCCTCTTTACTTATATACTGAAAACACATCCCAACAAACCATAAACCAAGAAAACGAGAGAACACCTAACTTAAATCTAGAAATAGTTAAGAAAATTGAAGAATCTTTCGAAGATATAACCTATAACCCCGAAGCAAAAGCCAAGTTGGAAAACTACCTAGAGGGTTATCCTCACCAATTTGGCCCAATGGACTTATTAGATTATATATACGCCGTTTTACATTCTCCAAACTACCGCACAAAGTACAATGAGTTTCTTAAAATAGATTTTCCGCGAATCCCCTACCCCAAAAACCCTTGGGATTTTTGGCGTTTAGTATCTCGTGGCGGAAAATTGCGAGAGTTACACCTTATGGAAAGCCCTTTACTAAATGAACTAATTACCACCTTCCCCAATGGAGGTTCAAACGTAGTGGAAAAGATTAGCTACGAGGGCGAAAAGGTTTGGATTAACAACGAGCAGTATTTTGATAAAGTACCACAAATTGCTTGGGATTTCTATATTGGAGGATATCAACCTGCTCAAAAGTGGTTAAAAGACCGCAAAGGGCGTGCGTTATCTTTCGAGGATATTATGCACTACCAAAGAATAATTGTGGCCTTACATCAAACCCATATCCAAATGGATTACATAGATATAATTGAAATTTAGATAAAACTCATTTAAGGATACTATGGCAAAATTTCTAACTACAGTTGGCAACTCTCATTATATTGAACAAATAATTTTAGGTTCCACTGAAAAACTCACGCTCATAACACCATTCTTGAAATTCAGTAAAACCGTTACTCAAAGACTTGCGGATGCTGAACGTAAGTCTATTAAAATAACTCTCATATACGGCAAGAATGAACTTCCCAAAAAAGAAAAAGAAATTTTATACTCATTTAAGAATATAAGGATTTTCTTTTGTGAGAATTTACACGCCAAATGCTATTTCAACGATAGTGCAATGATAATAACCTCAATGAATCTTTATGAATTTTCTGAAAGAAACAATAGAGAAATGGGTATTTATATTGAAAAAGAAAGCGATGAGGAAATATTTAAGCACGCTTTGGAAGAAGTAGAATCCATACAAAATGCATCTGTTTTAGAGAAAGATTTTGAAATAAAAGAGGAAAAGGAGATTCAATCAACACTTGAATTAGACCCAAATTACGACGACCGTTGGAATTTTCATTTGCCTAAACTCTATAAGCT
>CAZTVB010000325.1:0-3987 GCA_964616315.1 uncultured Rikenellaceae bacterium | reverse complement strand
TATCTAAACTGAACATAAGGTAGATATTAAGGGGAGCAAAAGTAATTAAAAGATTCTTCCAAAATTATTTATACCACAACTTTTTACGTCTGCTGATTATTAAATAATTACAACGATTAAACGTTGTTAAACTTTTAGACCAATCACTAAGATATCGTCGGTTTGGTCAAAGTGTTTACCCTTCCAACTTTGCAGAGTCTCATTTATACTAACTTTCTGGTTCGAAAGTGGCAAATGTGAAATTCGGGTTAAAAACTCGATATAGTTTTTGCGTAAATATTTTTTCCCTGTTTCGCAACCTAGCTGGTCGCTTATGCCGTCGGTAAATAGGTAAATGATATCATTTTTTTCCAAGGAAACCTCTGTGAGATTAAAAGCGCTCTCCTTCATTGATAAACCAATGGACATCTTATCGGCAGGGTATTCTTTTATTTTCCCATTTCGGCATATCCAAAGGGATATTTTCGCACCGCTAAAGGTTAGTTTATTTGTTTTTGGATTATAGCTAATCATCGCTATTTCGATACCTTCCTTTCGGAGGTCGTTTGGCGATTGCCTAAAAATTGATTTTACGGCTAGCCTAAGTTCATCTAATACTTTGTCGGGTTGACTTAAATTACTGGTGCCAATAATTTCATTTAGATAAGAAATACCCATTATACTTAGCAACGAGCCAGGAACACCATGTCCAGTACAATCGGCTACAGCAATAATAACTGAATCGTTTTTTTCCTTAATCCAGTAAAAGTCGCCACTAACAACATCTCTGGGTTTATAGTAAACAAAATAATCGGAGAAGTAATTTTCGATAATATCCTCCGAGGGTAGCATTGCCGATTGTATAATACTTGCATATGCTATGCTATCGGTGATTTTTCGGTGGTTAAATTCAATTAACTCTTTCTGATTCTGAATGGCAACATTCGCTTGCTGAAGGTTTTCGGCCTGAGTTTGTACTTCCTCTTTTTGCTGTTGAAGTTCACTATTGAGTGTAATTAAAGTCAAATTAGCGTTTCGGATTTTTCGCCGGCTATTGTATATATTTAATGCGAGACCTGTTCCTAGTATAACCAATATCAATAAACTATAAAGAGATATTTTCTGCATTCGGTTTTGCTCGCTCAATAGTTGGTTTTCCTTCTCTTTTTTCTCTGTGTCGAATTTTGTTTGCAATTCAATTATCTGAGCTGTTTTCTCAGAGTTAAGCAATGTGTCCTTAATTCTAAGTAGTTCTCTGTGGGCTTTTAGCGCTAAAGAATAATTCCTAATGGAGTCGTAAAGATTGGTTTGGGTTTCCAGTGCATAGGCTAGTTGGTGGTAAGCCTTTATTTTATAGTTTATAACAATTGTTTTGTTTAGGTATAGCTGGGCAGAGTCCATTTCGCCTAATTTTCTGTAGCATTCGGCTAATCTTAAGTATCCGTCGGAAAGGGTACTACTATCCATCAATGCAGCAGAAATTCGAATTGCTTCTTTCGCATTCTTTTTTGCTTCAACTAGTTTATCCATCGTGAGATAAATACTAGCAATTGAAATATGGGAAATAGCAATTCCACGCTTATTATCCTTTTTCTTTTCGAGCTCAAGTCCTTTATATTGATACTCCAAAGCCTTTTCGAACTGGTATGTTTCCTGATATATCAACCCTAAGTTCCCCAAGCATGAGGCAATGCCAGTCTCCTCATTGTTTTTTTCGTATATTTTAAGGGCATTTTCAAAATACTCTACCGCTTTGGGGAAGTTGTTTAGGAAGTAGTATATGTTTCCCATTCCTCCATAGCATTTCGCAACACCACTTTCATTTCCAATTTCTTGGTAAATGCTTGTTGAGTTTATCATTAAAGCCATCGATTCCTGATAGTTACCTTCAAATGCCTCTGCAATAGCTTTGGAGTAAAGCGCATTGGCCTCTCCTTTTTTAAATTTCAACAATTGGGCTTCTTGGATTGCTTCATCAAGAATTTTCTTTGATTTTGAAGGGTTTACATAGGCAAGTTCTCCTGCATACGATATTTTATAACCAAGTTTAAGTGTGTCGTTTTTCGCATTATCAATAAGTAACTGTATTGAGTCAAGAGTTGGTGTTTGAGAGTATGCGTTACCCAAGAGGAACACAAAAAACACCGCAATAAAGTAATATTTACACCGAGCCATATGCAAACATTTTCTACCAAATATAGATTTTTATTGCAAAAAACTGATATTTTTCGGAGATTTTAATCTTGTAATTTAATTGATAACCATGAGCGAAAAAAACTACGACCCAAGAATGCACACTACCGAGCATATTCTGAACCAAACAATGGTCCGTAAGTTTAATTGTGGAAGGGCGTTCAGCAGCCACATTGAAAAGAAAAAGTCGAAATGCGATTATAGGATTGGCAGAGCCCTTTCAGCCGAAGATATATCAGAAATTGAAAATGCTGTAAACAGCATTACTGAAAGCAAAGTTGATGTTACTGAAGGATTTGTCACCAAACAGGAGGCCTTACAATTTCTGGATTTAAGCAAACTGCCAGCCGATGCACCCGATTCTATAAGAGTTATAAGGGTTGGTGATTATGATGCCTGCGCTTGCATTGGCCCTCATGTTAAAAGCACTAGCGAAATAGGTAAATTCAAAATAATATCATCGGATTTTAATGGAGGTATTGTAAGATTGAGATTTAAGTTAGAAAATTGAAAAAAACAATCTACCCGATGAAAAAAGTCACCTTTAAAATTCTAAAAGGTGACTTTTTATCGTTTATCGTAACTGAAGATATGCAGCCTTATTAACATCCTCCAAATTCTTAATTGGCCTTGGAGGGTTTAGGTATGTGGCCAAAAACTTATAGATTTTAACCCTTATTTGGCGTGCTGCTTTAGTGTCAATTCTGTCGAATGAGTGTCCCCCTGGCATTTCTTTGAAAATCTCGTACTCAAATTTTTTCCCTTCTGCCTTTAACGATTTAATTAAATGCTCAACCTCCAACACGTACACATCATCGTCATTTGTGTTGGTGTGGATTAGCAATGGGGTTTGCAACTTGTGTGCTTGCCAGGCAGGAGAGCGCTTGCGGTATTCCTCAATATTCTCGCGGGGTGTTTTCCCTATGTGATAATCGGCATCGTAAAGTTCACGGTAATCATCAGTAGCATAACCATACCGAGCAATCATATCCGAAACAGGAACTCCTGCAAATGCACAAGCATAATCTTTTGGATGTTCAAAAATGTTATGAAGAGCTATCATTCCTCCATGGCTCCAGCCAATTATGCCAATCCTTGAATCATCAATAAAATCATAATTTTCCACCATGTAGTTTCGACTAGCAAAAACATCCTCGTTCTCTAGTCCGCCATAATCAATATTACGCCAAAATCCTTCTCCATAGCCTGTACTACCCCTATACTCGGGGGCTACAACCACGTAACCCTGCGCAATCATCTCTCTAACAATATGAGTATAGTATGTGGTAAAATCGGCATGAACACCTCCGTGCGGGAATACTAATAATGGATACTTCTTGTTGTAATCTATATTTTTAGGGATAAAAACATAAGTCCAAAACTTTACGGGATTATTTGCACCTACTGCTGTTGGGTTTTTAATATTTGCAGGAGGAGGACCATAAATAAAAGTTTTATCAATAAAAGCCACATCGCCTAAACGGTTATACCATAAAACATCATCAACGAGTTTTTGAACCTCATCAAGTCTATGATTTAGGCTAGCGTTTTCCTCTATTAACTGATTGACTTTCTTCTCTAAGCTTTCGGTTTCTTGAGCATAAATTGACATTCCAAGCAATATCAACGCTACTAAAATAAAATTTCTCATAGCACCTAATTTAACAATGTGATTTATTTACAAATTAAAGGTTTAAAGATAGAAATTGGATTACAACAACAAAAAATAATAGTATTTATTTTGTTAAACGATTATGCTTGAAATGCATGTAATAGCATTCGTTTAATTATTATTACTAGTTTTGTAATCAATAT
>CAZTVB010000324.1:0-3991 GCA_964616315.1 uncultured Rikenellaceae bacterium | reverse complement strand
TAGATTTACAGATAGAATGACAAAGGTTGATATTGCAAAGCTTAGAAGGGAATACTCCCTTAAGTCGTTGAATGAATCGGACGTTAGTGCAGATCCAATTGCACAGTTCGAGTTTTGGCTGAATGAGGCCATTGATTCCCAATTGCCAGAGCCAAACGCTATGACGTTAGCGACCTCAACATTCGAGGGCAAACCTTCGGCAAGGGTTGTACTTCTCAAGCAGTTTGATGCAGAGGGATTCTCATTTTTCACAAATTACGATAGTCGCAAAGGAAAAAACTTACTTCAAAACCCTTATGCTGCAATGAATTTCTATTGGCCCGAACTGGAACGTCAGGTTAGAATTGAGGGTAAAGTTGCAAGAGTAAGTGACTCCGAAAGCGACAAGTACTTTAGAACACGCCCCGAAAAAAGTAAAATTGGTGCTTGGGCATCGCCGCAGAGTAGCGTAATTCCTAGTCGACGATATTTAGAGAACCTAATGTCAGATTTTGACGAGGAATTTCACAACAAAAGCGTTGTGCGCCCTAAGAATTGGGGTGGCTATATTCTAAAACCCACGCTATTTGAGTTTTGGCAGGGACGCCCCAACCGCTTACACGATAGAATTCAGTACTCATTTATTAACGAAAAATGGATAGTTGAAAGGCTTGCTCCTTAACCTATCAGCTTGTTAATCTTATCGAATAGAGCCTCAGAGTCGAGCGGTTTTGTTATATAATCGTCGCAACCACTTTCGATACTTTTATTCAACTCCGATTGTAATGCATAAGCTGTTTGTGCAATAATTGGCAAATCGGGTTTAATTTTCTTGAACTCCAACGCAAGGTCGTAGCCATCGGCATCTGGTAATCTAATATCTAGCAGAACTAAATCGATATTTTTTTCTTGCTTAAATTGTTTTCTAGCCTCCTTTGCTGTTGATGCAAAAATAATGCGAGCCTCTCTACGCTCAAGGATTCGTTCAAAGTATAACCTAATATCCTTTGTATCCTCAACAATAAGTATAGTTTTACCCTTCAAGGAAAAGCCAACGCCTTCATTTTGTTTATTAGGGTTCTCCAATAGTTCTACTTCCTTTTGCTCATCAACAATGTAGGGTATTGTAAAAAAGAACTCAGAACCCTCGCCCACCTGACTCTCCACCCAAATATGTCCACCCAGCAACTCTACCAAACCATTGGAAATTGCCAATCCTAATCCAGAACCACCGTATAGTCTGGTATACGAATCGTCGGCTTGACGGAACCGTTCAAATATTAGCATCTGGTTCTCCTCCGATATTCCAATTCCCGTATCCTTAACGTAACATTGTATTCGTGGTAAATGGTCGTCAATAATTACTGTATAACCGAACTTGATACTTCCATTTGGTGTAAACTTAATAGCATTACTGAGCAAATTGGTAAGAATTTGCCTAATACGAACAGGGTCGGAGTATACGCTAAATGGCGAAGGATTTGCAAGTTCGGGGCGGAAAAGCATTGCCTGAACATTTTCTCTTGCTTTAAGTTGTGCCGAGAAAACCAAAAATAACTCCTCCATTAGCTGATTCAAATCGAAATAGTTCCTTGCCAACCGAAGCTGATTTGATTGAATCTTGGAAATATCAATGATATCCTCAATTAAGGATAATAACTGGTTGCCGCTATTCTGAATTAAATCTACATACTGTTTTCCAGTTTCAGAGAGTTGCTCGTCGGCCTTAATAAGTTGAATAAACCCAAGTACTGCATTCATAGGGGAGCGAATCTCGTGGCTCATATTGGAAAGGAAGGCTGTTTTAAGCCTATCAGACTCTTCGGCCTTCTCCTTTGCCCTAATCAGTTCCTGCTCGGTTCGCTTACGCTCACTAATATCGTTTGCAATGCCCACAAGAGCCATCGGTAAGCCATCTTCGTCAAAAACACACGACGTGGAGAGGTAAATTGGAAAAACGGAGCCATCCTTCTTCACATTAATCAGTTCACCTTGCCAACCATGTTTAATTGTTTCCTCAAGAATTGCCTGCCCATGCTCCATTTCGGCATCAATAGGCTTTAGTAGTGAAGCATTTTTGCCCACAATTTCTTGGAGCGAGTATCCGTATATGCTTGTAAATGCTGGATTGACGTATAAAAAGTTATTGTTTAAATCTGTAATTGATATGCTGTCGTGAACATTTGTTACTGCTTGTGCCAACATGCGAACCTCTTCCTCAACTTTTTTACGCTGAGTAATATCTCTTTGCAATACGAGGAAAATGTTGTACCCCGAAGGTACTATTCGTGTTTCATAGTAGTAGGTTTCAGTTCCTGCGGTAATTTGATATTCAAATGTTTCGAGCGTTAACCCCTTTTTGCAATTTGAAATTGCAATGTTGAATTTATCAAAAACATCCTTGGGGTAAATTTCCTTTAGCGATTTGCCGAGCATATCTAAAACTAAAGTTGGATAATAGGTTTGTTCTGTGGGTGCAAAATCAATTAGAAGGCAATCGCCGGATATACGGAAAAGTTGGTCAGGAATTGCGGAAACCATAGCTCTAAACTTCTCCTCACTTTCACGGACTGAGTCTAAAGCTAGCTTCCGGTCTGTAATATCTAGCATTACTCCATCAGCATAATAAATCTCATTATCAGCGCCATAGTGAACTCTAACTTGATTGCGAACCCATATTCTTGAACCATCAACCCTCTTCATCTCCTCTTCGCTCGGGAGCCTTACATCTACGTTATCTTTTTCTATTATCTTCTCGAGAAAATTACTACTTGTAAATGTTGAAATATTCTGACCTATTAGTTTATCAACAGATGTAAAGCCAAGAATATCTGCGAATGCTGGATTAGAGTAAATTATATCGCCAGCAGGAGATAATCTGTATAATCCAACAGGTAACTGTTCGGTTAGCGTTCTAAACTTATCCTCGCTCTCCTTAAGTATGGCTTCAGCATTCTTTCGTTCCGAAACATCGCGAGCCATAGCCATAACAACCTGCAAGCCGAAGTAATTGCCCTTGCTTAGGATTATCTCGTTAGGTATAACATCGCCATTCTTTTTTCGGCCCCAAAATTCCAATGTTTGACTGTGCCCCTGATACGCTAACTTTAACTTTCGTTTTATTTCCGTAAAGTCATTCAAACCAGGTTCTGCTATGTCCTCAGGAGTCAACCCAACTATTTCCTCCTTTGAGTAACCATACATCCTTTGACCATTAATATTAACATCCAGGAATACCCCACTCGAATCAAGGATGTAAATGGCCTCACTTGCATTATCGAACAAGCCCCTGTAACTCTCCTCACTCTCTCTAATCGCTTTTTCGGTTTCCTTCCTAAGACTAATATCCCTAATAAAAACTATCGTGATGGTATCGCCCTGTAGTTTAGTTAGGTTAACATTAAACTCAACCGGTATGGACTCGTTATTCGAGTTCAATAATGTGGTTTCGTAAATTGTGGGTTCACTTTCTCCCTTTAATCGTCGTTCGTATCTACTTAAAATTTTACTATGCTCCTTAGGATGAAGAAATTTTGTAATAGGATGCCCAATAAATTCGCTTTGTAAAATGGAAAGCATCTCCAAAATTCGAGGGTTTGCGTAAGTAATTACCCCGCCCCTAGCGTATATAATTCCATCATTCGATTTCTCTACTAAAATCTGATACTTTTCCATCGATTCAAACAGAGCCTCCTCGGCCTGCTTGGCCCTCGATATATCAGTTGAAACATCAAGTATTCCGAAATTCCCATCCGGGAAAATTACCCGAGCCTCGTGAAGTTGAACGTAACGTTTACTGCCGTCCTTCCTATAGTTATAAACCTCGGTTATAAGTGATTCTCCATTGATAATTCGTCGAATATTTATATCAACCTGAGGCTTAACATCTTCCGAAACCAAATCGTGAAACCTCATTTTTATCAATTCCAGTGGGCTATAACCTAGCATTTCGCCAGCAGCTTGATTTGTGTAAAGAATATTCCCATGATGATCGGCCAAAAGAATTCCATTG
>CAZTVB010000323.1:0-4003 GCA_964616315.1 uncultured Rikenellaceae bacterium | reverse complement strand
AGATTTGAGAACGAACAGGTTTCAAAAGCAACCGCATATGCACCATCCTTTTTCCCGATAATTATTGGAGTACGTCCGAGTTTATCGCGTGCTGCAATAATTCCTTGATCCGTTAAAACAATTAACGAGCAAGATCCTTTTATTCTGTTGAATACGTTTACAATACCCTCCTCAAAAGTTTCTCCCTCTGATATTAGCATGCCAACCAGTTCAGTAGGATTTACACCACCCTGACTAGTTTCGGAAAAAGTTCGGCGTTGTTTTATGAAGTACTCCTCGAGTTCTGACAGGTTATTAATTTTTGCAACTGTTGCAACCGCAAAACGGCCAAGATGCGATGTTAGCACAATTGGTTGTGCCTCATTATCGCTTATAATTCCAATACCGCTGTTCGCAGAGAATCCAGCAATATCTGACTGGAATTTGTTTCGGAAGTATCCATCCTCTAAGCTATGAATGGCTCTTTGAAATCCTTTATCCTTAGAGTAAAAAGCAACGCCTGCTCTCTTAGTTCCAAGGTGCGAGTGATAATCGGTGCCGTAAAACACATCTAAAACACAGTCTGTTTTTGATACACATCCAAAAAAGCCGCTCATAATTGTTTTTTTTTACAAGTGATTAATTGATGTGCAAAGGAAATTATATTATTTGGGTTATAGTTTATTTTTAAACAGTAAGTATTAACTAGAAATTAACAATTCGCATTACACTTTTTCTACAAAGACATATCTATAGATGCGTGTTGAGAAAAATTTGCCAAAAAAGTAAGGATGAATTTTTCCGAAGAATAGCCTTTAGATACTTTTTAAATCTCTCTAATTCAATAAAAATTAACTATGACCCTTTTATTTCTCTAATATATTTCAAAGGCTCAAAAGCCCCAGAGCTTTTGAATACATTACGGCTGGGTTATCTTTTATGCTATTAAACGGTTGAATAACATACGAATAACTATAAGTTTTGCAAGGTAGACTGTACTGTGAGTGTGTTTTGGCTCCCCAACTATTATCGCCACCAAGCCCCATTTGCAAATAATCAATGTGAAGGGACACAATATCCGAAGGGGTAATTTTACCTCCGTGATTGTGTATTTTGCTTGAGATATGGTTAAGCAAATCTGTATCGAATTGCTGCGCATTAACAGAAAGAGGTTCTACACTGCTTACAAAAATACCTAATCCAGATTTATCGGTAAGTGTCACCCAGCGAACATCTGTTTTATTTCCAGTTTCCTGCGCTCTTACGTAGGGATGATACTGTTCCCAAACTGTACCAGAATACCGCCCAATAAACGCACTAGTATTTCTATCCCAGTAGTTTTCGTGTGATCCTCGGCCATACCATTCAATATTGCATAAATTTCCATTTAAGCGATATTCGTTTCCAATTTTTAGAAACTCAGGAAGGGTGTTATCCTCAGGCATTATTTCGGATTTAATTATAACAGCGCCTGTTGCTTGTATGGTATATTTTTGAATAACCCTTGCGCTTACATTTCTATTGAGGAGATTAAAGACAATCGACACTGAGTTTTGCAAAGAAGAGTCGATTGTGAATGAGTTGGTTTCGAGCAATCTTCCAAAATCTTTCCATACTGCCGATCTAATATTTAATCCATTACCTAAATCATTATCGGTTGGTGGGCGCCAGTAGTTTGGAATACCTCCTTTTGTTATTAGTGGAGCTCCATTGTAGGTATAGGAACTTATTGCTCCATTCTTTTTACTGATGATTAGTTGAAAATCCTTTCCATTTATTTCAAAGGTTTCTTGTGCGTTGTGGAAATTTAGTTTCGATTCGTTCTTTACCTTTTCTGGAATTACTGATGATGAAATGAAAAACTGTTCCTTAGCTGTTATCCATCCTGCTTTTAATACTCCTTGCGATTTTCTGAGTTTTGCATAAACATTCAAAAATACCTCACTATTCTGGGGAGGAATACCAAGGGCTATACTATAGGTTTTACTTTCACCTGGTAAAATATTCACATTCTCAATAACTCCATTCCGAATTACAGTTCCATTAGCAACTAATTCCCAGCAGAATTCGAACCGGTTGAGATTGATAAAAGAATAGCTATTGGAAATTTTAATTGTTTTGTTACTAAAAGGAACCGCAGTGAACTCAATATCCTGATAAACCTTTTTTACTTCGTAAGCGTGAGGGTGATACAATCTGTCGGCTGAGATTATCCCATTGGCGCAGAAGTTGGAGTCGTTCTCCATTGCTGCATCGCCCATATCGCCTCCATATGCCCAGTATGAATTGCCAAGAGAGTCTTTCTTCGCAAAAGTTTGGTCAACCCAATCCCAAATAAAACCACCCTGTGCTTGATGGTACGATTTGAAGAGTTTCCAGTAGTCCGATAAATTACCTTCGCTATTACCCATAGCATGCATATACTCACAAAGAATTATGGGTCTATCCTGAAGGGTGTTAGCATATCCAATTACTTTGTCGAACTTTGCATACATTGGGCAGTATATATCCGTATGTTTATTAAGTCTTGCTCCCTCGTACTGAACTGGTCTTGATTTATCCCGGTTTTTAATCCAATTATAGGTTTCGATAAAATTAATGCCATCGCCCGATTCGTTTCCTAGCGACCAAGTAATAATGCTGGTATAGTTTTTATCCCTTTCAACCATCCTGTAGGTTCTGTCTAAGTATGATTCGGTCCAATCTTTATGGTTGCTCAAAAAATCTATCCCTTTGGGATGCAACTTCATTCCGTGAGTTTCAATATTCGCCTCATCTATTACATAAATGCCGTATTTATCGCAAAGGCTATACCAGTATGGATCATTTGGGTAGTGTGAAGTTCTAACTGCATTAATGTTTAACTCCTTCATTAATGCAATATCTTTCTCCATCAACTCCTTTGTAATGAACCTCCCAGTGTAGGGATCGTGCTCGTGCCTATTAACTCCTTTGATTAGAATTGGAGCATTGTTGACGAGCAACTGCCCCGCCTTTATTTCAATTTTTCTAAACCCAAAATCGAAGCGTTGCCATTGATTTCCGGAGGAACTCTCAATGCCTGTTACCAGTTTGTAGAGATAAGGAGTCTCTGCGCTCCACAGATTAACGCTATTAACTAAATGACTGAAATCAACAGTCATTTCCATATTGCCCTGCAGTGTTATTTTTTTTGAGTTGCTATAAATGATTGCTCCGCTAGAGTCCATTAACTCTACAAATACATTACCATCTATATCTTTCTCATCAACATTTGAGACTGTTAGATTTAGTTCAAATTTCCCCTTTTTCAATAATGAGTCAGGTGTAGCAGAAATTTCAAAATCGAAAATGTGCAGTTTTGGTAATGCGTATAAAAACACATCTCTCTCAAGCCCACTCACTCTCCAGTAATCCTGACATTCAAGATAACTACCATCGGAATACCGGTGAACTTCTGCCAATACACTGTTTTTACCCTCGTTCACAAAATTAGTTATATCAAACTCTGCGGGCAGTTTGCTTCCCTTGGCAAAGCCAACTTTGTTGCCATTTACATACAAGTACATTGCCGAGTTTGCCGAACCAAAATGTATAAGAATTTGCTTGCCCTTCCATTCTTTAGGAAGATTAAACTCTCTTTGATACAAGCCAACCGATGAAATCTCCTCCGGAATGTATGGCGGGTTGGGTTCGAATGTATACTCCTCGTCGAGGTAGCGGGGAATTCCAAACCCTTGAAGTTCTATATTACCTGGGACTCTTATTGAATCCCAGGTTGTGTAGTCATAAGTTTTTTGTGTATGGTTTTTGGGTTTATGTGCTTTGGTTTCGCAGTAATTAAACCTCCATGTTCCATTAAGCGAATAGTGTAAGTCCGAAATGTTCTGATTAGAAACTTTTGCCTGTTCTTTTGATGAATGTGCAATAAAAAAAGTGTGAGGTTTTAGCCTATTGATGCCGTTGACCTTGGGATTTTCCCAATCTTTTTTTCTGCACGATACGTTTAGTATCATAAAAAAAGCAAAACCTATTAGAACAAAAT
>CAZTVB010000322.1:0-4003 GCA_964616315.1 uncultured Rikenellaceae bacterium | reverse complement strand
GGGCCAGGAATATCCTTTAAATCATCCAGAACTTTGGCAAGGTAAACCACATCGTGACCATCTACAGGTCCAAAATAACGGAAGCCCATGGACTCAAACATATTACTCTGCTTAAGTAATGCCGCTTTAACAGCATTCTCCATTTTTTGAATAACGGAACGGGTTTTGGGTGCAAGCTTATCAATTTTGCCAAGCAAATCCCAAACCTCGGTTTTTAGCTTATTGTATGTTTTTGATGTGGTAATGTCGAGCAAGTACTCTTTTAGTGCACCAACACTGGGGTCAATGGAGATGTTATTATCATTTAAAATAACCAACAGGTTCGATTTTATACTACCCCCGTGGTTCAACCCCTCAAAGGCCATACCGCCTGTGAGAGCACCATCGCCAATAACGGCAACAACTTGTCGTGGCTCCATTTTCATTCCTGAGGCAATGGACATACCCAGCGCCGCAGAAATTGATGTGGATGAGTGTCCTACGCCGAATGCATCGTAAGGGCTTTCTTCACGCTTTGGGAAACCGCTTATTCCTTTATACTTACGGTTGGTATGGAAAACATCTTTGCGTCCAGTAAGGATTTTATGGCCATAGGCCTGATGCCCCACGTCCCAAATAATTCTATCATACGGAGTATTGAAAACATAGTGAAGAGCAACTGTAAGCTCAACAACACCCAAGCTGGCACCAAAATGACCTGGATTGGTAGAAACAACGTCGATAATGAATTGGCGAAGCTCGGTGCTCAGCAATTCAAGGTCGTCAAGTTTCAACTTCTTTAGGTCCTCTGGCGAGTTAATACCATCAAGTAGTTTGTAGTTACCGCTCATACTTTCAGTTTTCACTTCATTTTAGAACAATAAAAATACAAAAATGTTACGAGCACAAAGATATTATACGTTCTAAATATTGAAGGGGTTATTTATAACTATTCGGATTTTGTTAATTATAATTAGCTTTTTGTGGGTTTTTCTACTATGAATATTTATATATTTGCTCAAAACACACCCTATACCTATGTCAATAAAGCTGAATATCATCAAATCTACAATTTTTGGTTTGCTAGTTTTAACAGCATGCGTTCCCGCAAAAGAATTCCAGGCATTACAAGATAAAAACTTAAAGTGCGAGGAGGAACGCGACAAACTATCTACTGAAAATGAGTCGTTGACTACTAAGAATGCAGAACTCGATTCCAAATCGAGACTTTTGCAAACAAGCAACGAAAGGTTAGTCTCCGATAGCGCAAACCGAATTGTTGAGTTCAACAAAATAAAAGAGGAACTTGCCACGCTAAAGGAGCGCTATGCCGATTTGCAGCAACTACAGGAGGGTGTTATGCAGGGTAGCAAGGATGAAACTCGCAAACTGCTAGTTCAGATTCAAAAAACACAGGAAGAACTTCAGGAAAAAGAGGATGCGTTAAAAGAACTAGAGCGCAAACTGTACCAGCGTAAACTAGGTTTGGATAAAATGCAGGCCGACCTTGAGAAGATGAGCAAGGATTTAGAGGAAAGAAACGCCCGATTACTTGAACTCGAGAGAATACTCAACAGTAAGGATTCCATTATGAACGCCCTACGCAAAAAGGTAGCCGATGCGCTATTTGGATTCGAAGGGAAAGGCTTAACGGTAACGATGCAGAACGGCAAGGTTTACGTTTCGTTGGAGGAGAAATTGATGTTCAAATCGGGCAGATACGAAATTGACGCCAAGGGTGCTGCGGCATTAAAGCAACTAGTCCCCGTACTCGAACAAAACAAGGATATCAACATTATGGTTGAGGGTCATACTGATGATGTTCCCTATAAAGGCACTGGCGATATGCTGGACAATTGGGATTTGAGCGTAAAGCGTGCTACAACAATTGTTCGGATACTTCTTAATGGTTCAAAAATTGACCCTGTAAGAATAACTGCTGCTGGACGTAGCCAATTCCTGCCAGTTGACAAGGCAAAAACTGCTGAAGCACGGCAAAAAAATAGAAGAACGGAGATTATTCTGACACCAAAAATGGACGAGATACTTCAACTATTGGAAAGCAACTAAACAGAAAAGGCCGATTAAATCGGCCTTTTTCTTTACTCCCTTCTTTACTCCTTTATTTCTTTATTACTTTTTTAGCAACCTCAACTAAGTTCTCCGATATTTTAGGAAGGAGGCTCGACGATTCGGTTAGTTGTTTCTGAGCAAAATTAATTCCATCGGCAGCTTTTGGCACTTTTTTCATCTCCAAACCCTTAAAATCGTCCTTTGGCTTTAAAGTCTTAAGTTGTTCCTGCAACTTTTCTATTCTTGCCTTCATTTCAGGAATATCCTTTGTGGCAAAACCAATGTTTGCCTTGGCAAAATCGCTATCGGTTGCGATAGTTCCCTTGTTAATGCCTTCAATGGTTCCGTTTACCTGCATTATTGTTGCATATACAAGAGCGGACTCCTTAAAGACATTATCGTATTTATCCTTATCAACAACTTTGTAAGCAATTGAATTGCCAACAAAATCCTGACCCTCAACTCCCTGAAAAACGCTAAGCGACGCGCTAATATCTGATAGTTTTATTTGTTTCTCGTCACCACCAAGTTTTGTAAAACTCATTAGGGTAATCGAGATCACGGCCAACAAAGCAACTGTAAATGTTGATTTTTTCATAGCATTCTGATGTGTTGAATTAACCTACTCTTAAGGCTTTTCGGTATCGCCCCGTTTTTTATTGTGGTTTCCGAACTCCACATCCTTTAAAGTAAATTTAAGGTAATTTGTTTAGAATAAAAAGAAAAAACTGAATTTGGCACACAGTCAATCCCTTAGCAAAAGCCACATGTTTCTTAACATGTTTTTTCAAACACAAACACAATACACTGATTAACAGCATTGTATTTCAATAAAAAAGTGAATGAGAATTTTGGTCAATTCAAAAAAAACCATATCAACTTTGCTCTGATTTTTAAACGTATAAATTTGTGAAAGCTAAAAATCAAATTTAACCTAAATACTAACTATTAATTTTTTAAGGAGGTTTTATGAGTGCACGTAATGTAGTAATTATTGGAGCTGCTGGACGCGATTTCCACAACTTCAACACCTTTTTCCGTGATAAAAAGGAGTATAATGTGGTAGCTTTTACCGCTGCTCAAATTCCCGATATCGACGGTCGTAAATATCCTGCTGAACTAGCTGGTAAATTATACCCAAAGGGTATTCCAATTGTTGCTGAGGAAGATTTAGTAAAACTTATTAAGGAGAAAAACGTTCAGGATTGCGTTTTTTCTTACAGCGATGTTCCTTACAATCGCGTTATGAACCTAAGCTCTATTGTTAACGCTGCTGGCGCTAACTTTATGCTACTTGGCCCTAACGAAACCATGATAAAGAGCAAAAAACCTGTTATTGCAGTTGTTGCTACCCGTACAGGTTGCGGTAAATCTCAAACATCTCGTAAAGTTGTTGAGTACTTAATGGGTCTTGGTTTAAAGGTTGTGGCTGTTCGTCACCCAATGCCTTATGGCGACCTAGTTGCTCAAAAAGTTCAACGTTTTGCAAAGGTTGACGATTTGAAGAAACACAAGTGTACCGTTGAGGAAATGGAAGAGTACGAACCACACGTAGTACGTGGTAACGTTATTTACGCTGGTGTTGACTACGAGGCTATCCTTCGCGATGCTGAGAAAGACCCAGATGGTTGCGACGTTATCCTTTGGGATGGCGGAAACAACGACTTCGCTTTCTTCAAACCAGATTTAACAATTACAGTTGCTGACCCTCACCGTGCAGGTAACGAGGTTAGCTACTATCCTGGCGAGGTTAATATGCGCTTAGCTGATGTTATCGTTATTAACAAAATGGATTCAGCTTCACCTGAAGGAATTCAGATTGTGCGCGAAAACATCCGCAAAACAAATCCTAAAGCCATTGTTGTTGATGGTGCTTCTCCAATTAAAGTTGACAACCCAGAACTTATCAACGGAAAACGTTGCTTAATAGTTGAGGATGGTCCTACCCTAA
>CAZTVB010000321.1:0-4012 GCA_964616315.1 uncultured Rikenellaceae bacterium | reverse complement strand
GCATTGTATCGTTCAGTAAAACCTTACCAAGTGGAACCAGAGTCCGAAAACTTGCCAGAAAGAATGTGCATTACCCTTCAAAAACCGATACAATTTACCAGTTTATGTATAAACAAAGTGAAATTTTTGTGTATAAATCGAACTTTAACAAGGAGATACTAATGGCCGGGTCTATTGCCGACTCACAAATAAAACTCATCAATGGCATTACTACAGGCATGAGTAAAGAACAACTCTTCAATGCAATTGAAGGCATTAAAAAAACTGAGGCCGATACTGTAAAGTTATCGACCCAGGGTAAAGATAGAACCTTCACTTTTATCTTTAAAAAAGGAAGGTTGAAGAAGATAAAATTTGAATCGTACTTCGATTAAACTATGCTTTTTGAGGTATAGTAGCAATTACGGTGCAATTACCAGTGGTTTTCTGACCAATTTTCACCTCAACCTTTGAATCCAAAGGTAAGAAGATATCGACCCGTGAGCCAAACCTAATGAACCCCATTTCGGAGCATTGCTCTACACTAACGCCCTCTTGAGCGTAGCAAATAATTCTACGGGCAACAGCACCTGCAATCTGACGCAGTAGGATTGATACTCCATCGTTACGTTCAACAACAACGGTGGTTCTCTCGTTGTGGGTTGATGATTTTGGATGCCAAGCCACCAAGTATTCGCCTGGATGGTATTTGTAATATTTAACTAGCCCTTTAATGGGAAACCAATTAATATGGACATTCCAAACCGACATAAAGACTGACACTTGAATACACTTGGTTTTAAGAAATTCGTCCTCGTAAACCTCCTCAATTGTTACAACCTTACCATCGGCTGGGGCAAGAACCACATTGGAATCCTTACTGAAAGTCCTATTGGGTACTCTAAAAAAACGAAACAGGAAAATCATCAATAAAACTGACGCAGATAATAGAATGTAAAATGCTATATGACTGAATAAAAATGTTAACACATTAAGTGCTAAAAGTGCAAAAAAACTCACCAACAAAATGGCATAACCTTCCTTATGAACTCTCATTTACTGTAAAGTTGTTAATTGTTATATAATCATCATAACCTCCAAGTAGGCATAAACTAACGGGATAACCATTATTAATGCATCAAATCTGTCCAACAAACCACCATGACCAGGCAAGAATTTACCCGAGTCCTTTACGCCAATGCTACGCTTAAACATCGACTCAACCAAATCGCCAAATACACCCATTAATGAGCAAATTAGACCAATTACAAGCCAATGCTTATAATTTATCTCCGTAAAGAAGCCCGAAATAAACCAAGCCACTAAAGCAGTTACAGCTATTCCGCCAACAAAGCCCTCCCAACTCTTCTTGGGCGAAATTCTAGGAAACATCTTATGCTTACCCATACTTACACCAAAAAGATATGCGCCTGTATCGTTGCTCCAAACAAGAAATAGTATACCTAGAAGAATTTTAGGCTCATAGGTCATTTTAAACGATGAGCCATTTATAACAATAAAGTTTAGCAATGCAAAAGGTAATGCAATATAAATTAGCCCAAGTAAGGTATAGGCTATATTATGAATTGGCTTGTGTTGTGCCCTGTACAATTCTACTATAAAAACACCAACAATTAATGGAATAAAACCAAATAGAGTAATCCGTTCTATTTCGCCCGACGAGTAAAGGTACGACCAAACGAAAAGAGCCACTCCAAGAAAAATTCCCAGTAAAGCCTGT
Source organism: uncultured Rikenellaceae bacterium (assembly GCA_964616315.1). Classification (GTDB taxonomy): domain Bacteria; phylum Bacteroidota; class Bacteroidia; order Bacteroidales; family Tenuifilaceae; genus SB25. The sequence goes on along the minus strand of CAZTVB010000321.1, from coordinate 2,292 downwards.
GGACGTATTTTTGCTTTAAGTCCTAGTATATAGAACTCGTAAAGGCTTGCAATCATCAATCCAAGAAAAACAATAAAAAAAGTGATGTGGCTAATTAGAATAGCCCCAACAACAGTTACTACAAACAGGACTCCACTTATGGTCCTTTTAAGAAATTCGCTCAATTATCGATATTTTTAGTGAGTTCTTTTGCTTTTTCCAAATTGCAAATATCTACATAAACTTCGGCCTCGCCAAATAGATAACTAGAATCTTGCTTATTTATGATAACTGCGGCAATTCCATTATCCTCCAAAACTTGCTTAGCTATTTCGGCTTGCCATTGTTTACTTGTTGAGTAGGCAACTGACCAATTATCGTCCATAACTTTAGGTTAATTTAGTTTTCGTTTTTATGCGACTCCTCATCCAGCTCTTTAACTAATTCCTGCTCGCGGCTTAAAGTTTTTCGAGGTCCAAAGATTTGCTCCAAATCCTCACTAAATATAACCTCGCGTTCAAGTAACAAATCGGCTAACTTGGTGTGTCCTTCAAGGTTCTCCACAAGAATTCGTTTTGCATTCTCATAAGCCCTATCAATCAACTCCTTAACCTCAACATCAATTTGCTCGGCAGTCTTCTCGCTATAGGGCTTGCTAAAAGCATACTCATTCTGTCCCGACGAGTCGTAATAGCTTATATTGCCAACGGTTTTACCCATACCAAAGTATGCAATCATGGCGTAGGCTTGCTTGGTAACCCGTTCAAGGTCGTTAAGCGCTCCCGTAGAAATTTTAGCAAAGGCAACCTCCTCCGCAGCACGACCACCAAGAGTGGCGCACATCTCATCGAAAAGTTGCTCAGTGGTTGTTATTTGTCGTTCCTCTGGTAAGTACCACGCTGCTCCCAACGAACGTCCACGAGGAATAATTGAAACTTTAAGCAATGGATTAGCATGCTCAAGCAACCAGCTAACGGTAGCATGACCAGCCTCGTGGTATGCAATTGTTTTCTTTTCTTCTTTTGAAATTATTTTGTTCTTCTTCTCCAAACCACCAATAATTCTATCAATAGCATCGAGGAAGTCCTGTTTCTCAACCGACTGCTTATTTTTACGGGCAGCTATGAGAGCAGCCTCGTTACAAACGTTAGCAATATCGGCACCAGAAAAGCCGGGTGTTTGCTTAGCAAGGAAAGATATATCGAAACTTGCCTCAAGTTTAATTGGGCGAAGGTGTACCTTAAAAATCTCAAGTCGTTCCTTATAGTCAGGTAATTCCACATGAATTTGACGGTCGAACCTTCCTGCACGCAGCAATGCTCTATCAAGTATGTCGGCACGGTTAGTTGCAGCCAGTATAATAACTCCCTGATTTGAACCGAAGCCATCCATTTCGGTAAGCAACTGGTTCAAAGTATTTTCGCGTTCGTCATTTCCTGAGAAGTTTGCATTCTTGCCACGAGCACGCCCAATAGCATCAATCTCGTCAATGAAAACAATACAAGGAGCTTTTTCCTTGGCCTGACGGAACAAGTCGCGCACACGCGATGCTCCAACACCCACAAACATCTCCACAAAATCGGAACCCGACATGCTAAAGAACGGTACGTTTGCCTCGCCAGCAACCGCTTTTGCAAGTAATGTTTTACCAGTACCAGGAGGGCCAACAAGCAGAGCACCTTTTGGTATTTTTCCGCCTAAATCGGTAAATTTCTTTGGATTTTTGAGGAATTCAACAATCTCCATAACCTCAACCTTAGCCTCCTCAAGACCTGCAACATCCTTAAAGTCAATCTTTGCATTAGATTCCTTATCGAAAAGTTGGGCTTTTGATTTGCCGACGCTAAAGATGTTACCAGCACCACCAGGGCCTCCACCCTTGCTCATTCTACGGAAAATGAAAACATACAGGCCAATCAATAGAGCAAATGGGAGAACCCAAGTTAAGATTTCGGCGAAATAATTTGGGCGTTCCACATACTCAGGATAGATTTTTTCTTCTTCCTTAACTTCTGTTTGGGCTTCCTTGAGCTGATTATCGAAGGTTTCTATTGAACCTATAGTAAATGTGAAATGAGGACCCGATTTAGGAACGGAGTTCATGCCTGTGCCTAGTCTATCCTTGTATTTTTCAAGTTTATCCTCTTTTACATAAACTTCAACTTTCCCTTGATTCCGGATTACTACTAATTTCTGAACCTCCTTATTGACAAGCATTTGATTTTTAACCTCCTGCCAAGAGGTTACCACAGCATTTTTCCCAGAGTAGAAAAACTGCAGGAATATGATACCTGCAATAATCAGTATATAAAC
>CAZTVB010000320.1:0-4021 GCA_964616315.1 uncultured Rikenellaceae bacterium | reverse complement strand
TTGGGTACTGTTTTAATTTCTTAAAGATATAAAAATTTGTTGTATCTCCTTCCATTGTAGCACTTAATGCCATAATAACTTCTTTGATTTCGCCCTTCCCAACCCTATCTATCAGATTATCAATATTTAAATCTGTAGGGCCAATTCCCTCCATGGGACTAATTACGCCGCCAAGTACGTGGTATAAGCCGTTAAACTGATGGGTGTTTTCCACCATCATTACATCCTTAATGTTTTCCACAACGCAAATTGTAGCTCTATCTCTATTTGACGATGCGCAAATGCTACAAGTGTCAGTATCGGAGATATTGTGACAAACATTGCAGAATTTTACGTTATGTCTTAGGTTGGTTAATGCTTGTGTAAACTTATCCACCTCAACACTATCCTGCCTAAGCATATGAAGAACCATTCGTAACGCCGAGCGTCGTCCTATTCCGGGGAGTTTTGAAAACTCCTCAACTGCAGACTCTAACAATTTCGAAGGGTATGTTTGAACGTTCATTTGGCTAATTGTCTTTAAGAATTACAAATCTACATGATTTATACAAAAAAATACATATTAGGACAATTCAAAAGTCTGTGCTATGTTTAATATTTATCGTAAAAGAACTTATTGATAGTGCGATACGATATTTGTTATGCCTTAATTTTTTCTTCTTCCTTATTTTTCCTACAATTGCATTCTTAAAAGATAAAAAATGTCACCTACATTAATTGCTATTATAGTAGCCGTATATTTTTGTTTGCTACTGCTTATAACCTATTTAACATCGCGCGATGCAACAAGCCAAACTTTTTATTTAGGGAATAAAAGGTCTCCTTGGTATGTTGTTGCCTTTGGAATGATTGGTGCTTCGCTTTCTGGTGTTACATTCATGTCGGTACCTGGAGATGTAATGAATAAGCAATTCACTTACATGATGATGGTATTTGGTTTTCTTGCTGGATACGCCGTAATAGCAACTGTATTGATGCCTTTGTACTATAGGTTAAATCTAACATCAATATACTCTTACCTTGAGGAAAGGTTTGGACGCTCAACCTATAAAACTGGTGCTTCTTTTTTCCTTCTATCAAGAGTTATTGGTGCATCGCTTAGGATGTTTATTGTTGTTAATGTTCTTCAAATTTTTGTTTTTGACGCATGGAATATCCCTTTTTTCGTCACCATAATCATTTTTATTGCCTCAATACTGATATACACTTTCAAAGGAGGGATACGAACCATAATTTGGACAGATACCCTCCAGACTACCTTTATGCTTTTAGCTGTTGTACTTTCAATTGTTTTTATTTCAAAGGAGTTACAACTATCGTTTGGAGGAATAATTACCAAGGTATTTCAGAGTGAATACTCTCAGATGTTAGTTACGGATTGGAGTAGTAAACAATTTTTCCTAAAGCAATTTCTTAGCGGAATGTTTATTGCTATTACAATGACTGGGTTGGATCAGGAAATGATGCAGAAAAATCTTAGTTGCCGTTCACTTAAGGATGCACAAAAGAATATGTTTTCGTTCAGCATTGTTCTTGTATTTGTGAATATGATGTTTTTGATACTTGGGGCAATCCTTATTTTCTATGCAAATTCTCGTGGAATTAATGTGGCCAATACCGATGACCTTTTCCCAACAATAGCAATACATCATATGGCTCCAATTGCTGGTATCATTTTTATAATTGGATTAATTTCAGCAGCGTATCCTAGTGCCGATGGAGCACTTACATCGTTAACAACATCTTTCTGTATTGATATTTTAGGTTTAAACAAGTTCACTTTTTCCGAAGATAAAAAAACAAAAATCAGGTATTTGGTGCATCTATCATTTGCGTTGATTTTAATGCTCAGTATATTTATAATCCGGAGTATAAATGATGAGGCTATTATTCAGACTTTATATAAAATTGCCGGTTATACTTATGGGCCTTTATTGGGGTTGTACTCGTTTGGAATGTTTACCAAGTGGAAGGTAAAGGATAAATGGATTCCATTAGTGGCAATAGCCTCCCCACTTTTATGCTATGTTTTAAGTGCCTATTCTACAACTCTTTTCTGGGGTTATAAATTCGGATTTGAACTTATAATAATGAATGGAGCACTCACATTCTTAGGACTGTTCCTATTGAGAATAAAGAAAAAATAGTTAAAACAAAAGGGCTCTCATTCGAGAGCCCTTTGCGCTTGTATGCTAATCTCCATTTTTTCCTAGGCCAAAAATCTCATCAATAACATTCTTGTAGGTTTCGTAAATAACCTTACGTTTGAGTTTTAGTGTTGGCGATAGTTCTCCAGTTTGTGGGCTCCATTGTTCAGCCACTAAGCGGTAACGCTTAATTTGCTCGTAATCGCTTAGTTGTTTGTTTGTAGCGTTAATTTCTTTTTGATAACGAGCAATTACTTCAGGTAGAGTGATTAGTTCCTGGTTGTTTTCGTAGTGAATTTTATGCCTGCTGCACCAGTCGTGAAGGAAGCTGAAGTTTGGCGAAATTATTGTGCTCACAAATTTTTCGTTTTCCCCAATAACCATACATTGCTCAATAAAGAACGATTCTTTTAGTTTGTTTTCAATTGCTTGCGGTGCAACGTACTTACCATTCGAAAGTTTGAATATTTCTTTCTTTCTATCGGTAATTGTAAGGAACTTACCTTCGTCAAGATGCCCAATATCGCCGGTGTGGAACCAGCCCTCCTCGTCAATTGCAACTGTAGTTAAATCTGGTGTTTTATAGTAGCCTTTCATGAGGCTGGGGCCTTTCATTAGAATTTCTCCATCCTCGGCAATTTTAACCTGTATGTTATTAACAACAGGACCAACAGAGCCAATTCTAATGTTGCCGGGCTCTGCGCCATGATTTACGGAAATAACCGGAGACGTTTCAGTAAGTCCGTAGCCCTCATAAACTGGAATGCCTGCTGCCCAGAAAATACGCATTAATCGAGGCTGTAATGCTGCACCGCCACTGATTATAAATTTAAGTTCACCACCTAATCCTTTTTGCCATTTGCTAAAAACTAACTTCCGGGCTATTGCAAGTTTCTTGTTGTAGAGCCAATTGTTCCCTTTTTCGTTGTATCTATATCCTAAGTTTACAGCCCAAAAGAAAATTTGTTTTTTAATTCCCGATAAATCTTTTCCTATTGATATAATTTTATCATAGGTTTTTTCCAACATTCGGGGTACAGTAATGAAAACTTGAGGTTTAATCTCTTTTATTGTGTCACCTATTGTAGCCAAACTGTCGGCGTAATAAATTGAAACACCTTTTGATTGATAGAAATAGTTTACCATTCGTTCCAAAACATGACTTAATGGAAGGAAACTAACTGCTTTATCGCCTGGCACTAAATTGAAAAGTGGTGCAACTGCGTTATAGTTTGATAGGAAATTAGTGTGCGATAGCATTACGCCTTTAGATACGCCGGTTGTTCCTGATGTATAAATCATCGAAACAACATCATCGGGTTGTATGGAGTTTTTAATCTTGAAAAGCTCATCCACATATTCATGAGCAACAGACTTTCCTTTTTCAGTTACCTCTTTCCAGTTTGGAATTCCATTAACCTCTTGGAAACAAAAGATACCTTTGAAGTCAACTAAACTCTCAGTTAGTGGCTGAAGTTTCTGAAAAAGTCCTTTATCTCCCACAAAAATCACTTTTACTTCTGAGTGAGAAAGAATGTGCTTATACTCCTCCTGACTAATTGTTGGGTAAATTGGCACGTGCACCATACCTGCTTGGGATGTACCCATATCAATAAAGTTCCATTCCGGACGATTGCCCGAAATTGTAGCCACCTTATCGCCCGGTTTTAAGCCCAAAGCCATTAATCCATAACTGATGTTATGAGCAATTTGCGAGTATTTATCAATGGTATACTCTTCCCAAACACCATTAGTTTTAATGGCTACGACCGGCCGGCTTTCATATAAATCACGTCCAGTTTCGAGAATATCAAACGTTCTAGTAATATTCATCTTACTATTCAATGAGTTAATAATAGTTGTATTTTTATAGC
>CAZTVB010000319.1:0-4022 GCA_964616315.1 uncultured Rikenellaceae bacterium | reverse complement strand
CCTTTAACTTTGGCTATCGCGATGGTAAACTCTATATACATAGCGGTCCAGAAGGAAAGAAAATTGATATTTGGAAGAATAATCCGAATGTTTGTGTTGCTTTCAGCAATGGTTACCAAATGCGGATTCAGAACGAGAGCGTGGCCTGTTCATACTCCATGCGTTACCGCAGCGTACTTATTCACGGTAAAATTAGCCAGATAGATGATATTGAGGACAAGAAAAAGGTGTTGAACATTGTAATGGCTAAATATAGTGGTAAGGAGGATTTTACCTATAGTTTACCTGCAATAACCAATGTGAGTGTATTCGAAATTATTATCGATAAGATGGAGGGACGTGCCTACGGGTATTAGTGGATATTAATTGTGCATGAATATGTAAAGTTCGTTGGTTAATTCCGGCGAACTTTTTTTATGGTGATTTTTATCAAAAAAAAGTTAAAAAAAATGATTGCTAGCTGACACTATATTGAAAATAGTTTATATTTATTGGAAAATTAGTTTGTTGGTTAATTCGAAAATAAGAGCAATAATATCATGCCCAATATCAGAGATTTAAAGAAGGACATTAAGTCAATGGTAAAGCATTTCTTAGATGAGTGCTATACTCAACTAACATTTTCCCCTCATCTGAATCAGGAGAACGTGTTGGATATTATTTCTGATGTAATGGAGCTTGAAAAAGAAGTGATTACCAAGTTAGCCTTTAAATCGCGCCAGCGAGGTATTAAAACCACTGCAGATTACCAGTCAATTGCCAATGATTTCTACAATCGCATAGTGGAGTTAACCGAAAGGCTCAATTCTCTCGACTATTAGTCGCTTTAAGGGGTCATTCTGTATGTGTAGTGCCCAATTATCTTAAAGGAGAATAAGCAATCTTCCAAAACTTGTCCAGCACCAATGTTGTGTACAATTAAGTACCGATTTCCATCGGTCGTTCTTTTGTTTACAACAATGCCAATATGCGTTATTCCAACACCAAGATTCCAGCAAACAATATCGCCTGGTTTATAGTCGTTGGGGTTTTGGGTAATTGGTTTAACCATTCCAAACCGTTTAAAGTAAACCATTAGGTTGGGAACACGGCGGTGGTCAATATTGGTATCGGGTTTCTTAAGGCCCCAGTTTTTTGGGTATAAATGAAAGTTTTTGGCCATATCCTCGTGAACCTCTTTCTGAAGGTCTGTACCGAGTTTGCGGTATGCCCTAATAATTATATCGGTGCAAACACCTTTGTTTGCAGGAACATCGCCGTTTGGATAAGCAATTCTGATATAACCGGGATAGTATTCAACCTTTTGTTTTGTGAGTTCAAGAGCAGCATTCGATAGTTGCTCCGCACTGATGTTCTGCGCAAAAAGGATGTTTACCTTAATTAAAAGGAGAAAAATTAAACTTATACGCATATTAAATTCTTGTGCTATACTTTTTCACTTCCTTTGCAAGTTGTTTGGCTTTTCCGTCGGTAACTCTATTGAGTAGTTCCCAGAATTTTGACCCATGATTTTTTTGTACTGTATGGCAAAGTTCATGGAGCAGAATATAGTCAATTAACTCATCGGGAAGTTTCATAAGATGAAGGCTGAGGCTAATACTGTTTTTTGATGAGCAGCTCCCCCAGCGGGTTACCGAATTGCGTATGGTTAGTTTACTATACTTAAAACCTTTTAATGTAGCCATAGTATCAAGCCTTTGTGGTAAATATTCTTTGGCTTCAATTCTGTAGGCTAACTCTATAGCCTTTTTTGCGGCAGTTTGCGTACTCTTATGCTCGATATTAATGGATTTAGGATAAAGAATATCAATATGCGGTTTATTATACTTGACTTTTATGCTGTTGTAATGTCCGGATATAAATCTTAAGGAATGGTAACGGGTGTTGAATCCGTTTTGGATAATCGGTTGCTTTTGGGTTTCAATCTCCTCCAATTTTTCAACAATCCAGCTAGCTTTGGAGAGCACAAAGTTCTCGGCTGCATTGAATGAGAGCACGCTTGGAATTGTGACTTTTACCTCGCCTGTATTTTTAATTCGTATACTAAGTCGTTTAGCCTTTAGGTTGCGTTTGTACGATACCTTTCCAATGTTGGGGTATACGGTTATATGCTCCTTGGGACCCATTACTGTTTTAAAATCCAAATGCTTGGGAATTTTTGGGTTAACTCGCTTTTTTCCTGATTTGCTTTTTCCTTTGTTGTGAATGAGCCCACAGTAACATAGTTTTTACCATTAGGAAGCGCAAGCACCTCCGATTTGTATCCTGCGGATTTAAGTTCCTTTGCGTATTTCTCAGCATTCAGTTTATCCTTAAAACTTCCTGCAATTAGGTGGAATTGCTCTGTTGCAGGCTGTTTAATTGCAGTATTCTCAATAACCGACTTTTCAATCTGAGTTTCAATGTTACTCTCTGTGCTCTCCGATGCATCATCTGAAGTCATATCATCGAAAGCCTTGTCAATTTCATCCTTTGGAGTTTCTTTTTCTGGAACTACAGTTTCAGTTTTTTCAACCTTTTCTTTAGCAACGTTGCTTGGTCTGTTGCTTTCCCTAATCTCATTGTTAAATGCTATTTCTCTAATAATGAAAGCGAATATAAGAATGGCTGAAAGCGATATTCCTAGGTATATAAGTATAAGAGTTAATTTCGATTTTTTCTTAGTCTTTGTCATATCATTATTATCTTCTTGATTATTTGAGTTTTCAGTATTAAGAATGGTTGATGATATTTCTTGGTTTTGCTCAGTAGCAGGTTCTTTTACTTCCTCTTCAATCTCAATAATACTTTCATTGACTAATACTTGTTCTTCGAAAGTCTGACTCTCTGAGTACTCATCGTTAATTGGTTCTTGGTTGTCGATATCTAATACAATGTCATCCTGAATAGTTTCTTGTTTGCTTTCAGGTTGCTCATTTATATTGATAATCGAGGTTGCTTCCGATACCTTTTTCGACTTTTTTTTGGGCTTATTTGCAACAGGCTTAACTGTATCGGTAGGAGGGATGCTTTTTCCTGATGCTGAAAATATTATTGCTCCACGGCTATCGCGCATTAATCGCCCAATTGCAGGGATATCGAAATAACCCTGGGTTTTGATCATTTCCTTTAGGCTTTCAATAAAGGCTTTTGTTTGTTTAATAGCCTCGTCCTTGTTCACTTCCTTGTACTTTGCATAGTACTCCTCCAGTACATTATCGTTGTACTTGAGGAAAGGGCTAAAAGTAAGATTCTCGGGTTTAAATGCGCCATTGCCACTATCCTTTAGAAGGAATGCGCCAAAGTCGGGGAGAATTATTCTCGTATGATTCTCAATTATATGGGCAAGGTCTTTACTATCCATCGTTATAATTATTAACGAAATTTACTTCAAAAATAATATCAATTAGGTGATAATTACTAAACGGTTACTTAAATTAAGCTTAGGAGCGCCAAAATAGGGCAAAAAATAAGGGTGCCTTGATTTTACAGGCACCCCATAAATATTTTCAGGTAAAACACTATGCCTTGCTGGGGCAAACTTCATGAATGGCTTTTGTAATTTTATCTATTGAGTATGGTTTTGTCATTAAGTAGTCGAATCCTGCATCATGAAAATCCTCGAAAAAATTGGCTGGATTATGTGCAGTAAGCGCAATAACAGGGGTGAATCGTAAGGGCGAAGGGAGCTTCTCTCGAATATACTTGGTGGTCTCTAGTCCATTCATCACGGGCATTTCAATGTCCATAAAAACTAAATCAACTTTTTCCCGCTGAATAATATCTATAGCCTCTTTCCCGTTTTGAGCCTCGAAGCATTGGCTACAAATATTTTTTACAACCTCTTTGAGTAAAAGCCTGTTTACAAAAATGTCGTCAACAATAAGAATTTTGTGCATAAGTGTTTAGTTTGATAATTATCCAAGTCTGCTTAAGGTTTTAAGGATATCGTTGCTTATTATTTTGATGTTATGTCTATCCATTTCAATAATTCTATCGTGGTTGAACTCCGAAAGGGTTCTAATTAAACTCTCCTTTGTGGT
>CAZTVB010000318.1:0-4065 GCA_964616315.1 uncultured Rikenellaceae bacterium | reverse complement strand
CTTTAACACGTCGAAAGTTGATAATCTGATAGTAAACCATGTTTCTAAAGGAAATATTCATTTAAAAGAAAACAACTTTATAGTTAACGAATTGTTGGGAAAAACTCAGTTTACTAATAATTTCAAAAGTCATGTCACAAGCATAAGCAAGGCTAATGTTGAATGTGAAAATTTAAGCGCAATCCTATCGGCCAAGATTAAGGGATTAAACAACCCCATAATACTTACAGAAGCATTGGTGGAACTAAACGGTTCAAAAAATTCTGTTTTTGGCCGAATGGTCACAATTAGTGCTTCGGGTAGTTTTAAAGCATTGCTGAACTTAAAACAAACTCAAGAGCACTTGGATATTACGTATCATAATGTGAGCGGTTTAATAAATTTTAATATCGATGCCATTGATGGTATTGACAAAATATCAGATATAAAAGGAAGCGTTGACTTTAAAGATGATATAACTATTAAATCAACAGGAAATATTGATACAAAACCATTTAAATTAAACATCCACCAGAATAATTTTGTAAGTGTCTTAAACAATAAAATATCGTTAAACCCAGAAATTTTGGTTGATGCCGATGAGATAGATGTTTCATACATCACCGAAATAATATCCAGCACGCCAAGGACTAAAGAAACCAAGCCCAATAATAACATATATAGAGTAAAGGTTGAAACAAAAAATCTAAAATACATGAATTATACCTTTCAGAATGTTCGTTGCGGAATGCTTTTTACTAATAATACTTTTGAAATTCAAAATTTTTCAGGACAAGGTTTTGATGGTAAATTAAGTGGAACAATGTTAAACTCTGAAAACAAATATTTTATAAAAACAGATTTTCAGGGAATGGATATATCAAAATTGTTTAACCATTACGAAAATTTTAAGCAAACCATAGTTACACACAATAACATAAGTGGAAACCTGTCGGGTGCAGCAATACTTAACTTTACTACCAACAACAAGGGCGAGATAGATATGCCTTCTATAAAAATGGAGTCGGACATCACCATAAGCAATGGGAAGCTAATGGGGATGAATAAAATTGAAAAATTATCGAAATGGCTGAAGTTGGACCAAGTAAAGTCGATAGACTTTAAAACACTCAAAAATAAAATTGAAATTAGTGACGGTTGCGTGAAAATCCCTAAAATGGACGTTCTTTCTAATGTTGTAAATATGCAACTCTCAGGCGAGCATTATTTTGCTGGAAATTTTACCTACTGGATGAAAGTTAACTTCAGCCAGGTTCTCTCACGTCGATTCTTAAACTCATCAGCCACAAACGATAACGAGCATGCAACGGATGGTTCAATAAATCTTTACCTTAAACTATTTGGCGATAATAATAACTATGAGGTTAAACTCGATAAAAAATCATCGTTCGAGAAAATTAGGGGTAATATTCAGGCTGAGGGTAAAACATTGAAAGAGATTTTTAGGGAAGAGTTTAATCAGATCACAAAAAAGGATACTATATTGAAAGCCAATAAAGATAGTTCCTTGAGCAATAAAACAAAATTCAACATAGAGTGGGACGAATACGACACGCTTAACGTTAATAACAACTAGACTTTGAATTATGGTGTTTACTCGGGTTAAAACAAACTTTATACTGTTGATTCTAGCGGGCTTTATTGGCCTTTCAACAATTGTTATTACAAACAGGTTTGTACGTCAACTCTCGTTTGAGGAGAAGAAGAAGATTGATTTATGGGTTGCTGGTATTAGGGAACTAATCAACCTTACCGACAACGAAAAGGACTTTACCTTTGTTTTTGAGGTTATTCAGAATAATAGCACGGTGCCTGTTCTTCTGACCGACGAAGAGGGAAATGTTCTATCGTACAGAAATATTGACAAAGAACAGTTTAAGGATTCAATATCAACGGCAAGGCTAATTGAAAGAATGAGAGCGGAGCACGAGCCTATTGAAATTAACCTACTCCACGATGTAAAAAACTACGTTTACTATATGGATAGTACTACTTTAAAAAAGCTATCGTACTACCCTTATATTCAACTACTAATAATCATTCTTTTTGTAGTTATTTCTTACTACGCCTTTAGTCAATCGCGCAAGGCTGAGCGCAACGGTATTTGGGTTGGTATGGCAAAGGAAACGGCACATCAACTTGGAACCCCAACATCATCGTTAATGGCTTGTTTAACAATGCTTAGGGAAAATTCGCCTAACTATTTAGTTTTAAACGAACTGGAAAAGGATATTCATCGACTAGAAATAATAACCGATAGGTTCTCAAAAATTGGCTCCGCTCCTAGTTTGAACAAGAATAACCTTGTTGAAATGCTCGACAAATCAGTTGATTATTTACAGTCAAGGGTATCTAAGAATGTTGTTTTCCAAAAGGAGTACTCCATTAAAGAGGCCATTAACGTTCCGCTGAATGTTACACTCATGGAGTGGGTTATCGAAAATATTGTAAAAAATAGCGTGGATGCTATGAACGGTGTTGGAACGCTTACCTTCAATATAATAGACAACACCCAGGTTGTTTTTGTGGATATTGTTGATACTGGCCGAGGTATTCCAAAATCGAAGTTTAAGGATGTTTTCCGCCCTGGCTACACCACAAAATCCAGAGGTTGGGGACTTGGGTTAACCCTATCGAAAAGAATTGTAGAGGAATACCACAATGGTAAAATTTTTATAAAATCTTCGGAAATCAATAAAGGAACAGCATTCAGAATTGTTCTGCCTAAAAAATAACTATGGAACGGGGTCGTAACCATGACCACCCCAAGGATGACAGCGCGATACTCGTTTTATTGTCAACCATAATCCTTTGAAAAAACCATGTTTCTTTAACGCTTCTAAAGAATAAGAGGAACAAGTAGGTGTGTATCTGCAACTATTAGGAAAATAAGGTGATATAAATATCTGATAGATTTTTACCAGTAGAATAGGTAAATAGGCTAAAATCCTAGTAATAAATCGCCATATATATTGAATATATTTCACTATATATCAAATTATTAAACTACTCTACCTGTAATTTATTCTTAAGTTTGTGGAGTAACTCGTTTAAAGATTTTTCGATAACAGGAGTTTCGACAATATCCTTCGATACAAAAATTAACGCAATATCAACCCTTTTGCTCTCTGGTATGCTATCGAAAATGGTATGAACATTTAATCTAAAAACTTCGCGTATACGCCTACGAATGAGATTTCGTTTAACGGCTCGCTTAAAACTCCTTTTGGATACAACAAACATCACTTTATAAACTGCATCATCGGTAGTTACATCGGTTAAACGGTAGGCCAGCTTAATAGGATAACAAAATAGAGAACTTCCACCATTAAATAGCGCAGAAATATCCTTTTCGTGGGAGAGTACATTATGTTTCCTAAGAAAAAATCTCATAAAAAAACAGGGGATTTATTATCCCCTGACATTATTTTGTTTTTTTGGTATATTCCTTCAAGAAAACATCGATTGCGTGTGTCATACTCGGACAGGCTGGCGTAGGTGCTGTTACATCGAGCCTTAAACCCGCATCCTTAACCGCTTTGGCTGTACTGGCACCAAAAGCACCAATCACAATTTCCTTTTGATCAAAATTTGGGAAATTATCGTGAAGCGACTTAATTCCATTTGGACTGTAAAAAACAATCATCTCGTAAGGAAAATCATCTCTTAAATCAGATAAATCGCTACTAACGGTTTTATAAAAAATAGCCTTAGTGTACTTAATTTTAGCCTTATCAAGCGATTTGGGTATTTCGGGTTTATGAACATCCGATAGGGAAAGTAAATACTTCTCCTCCTTATGTTTTTGCATAATCTCGAGCAAATCGGCAAATGTATTGTTACCGTAAAAGATTTTTCGTTTCCTGTAAACAATATACTTCTGCAGGTAAAGAGCAACAGACTCGGTAATGCAGAAATACTTCATTGTTTCGGGAACAGTAACTCTTACCTCCTCGCAAATTCTAAAGAAATGGTCAACTGCAGTTTTGCTGGTAAAAATAACAGCAGTGTGGTCCAAAATGTTAATTTTTTGCTGCCTAAATTCCTTAGAAGAAACACCCTCTA
>CAZTVB010000317.1:0-4096 GCA_964616315.1 uncultured Rikenellaceae bacterium | reverse complement strand
GCCAATATCCGCCGCCTTGACAGCCGGGGCGTCGTTAACACCATCGCCCGTCATTGCTACAATTTCGCCATTGCGCTTAAGCGCATTCACAATTTTGAGTTTCTGCTCAGGTACTACCCTGGCAAAAATATTCACATCCTTAATTCTCTCGGATAGTTCCGCCTCAGTCATCTGCTGTAACTCAGGACCAGTAATACATTTGTCGTGATTATGTAGCCCAATATCTTTACCAATGTTCATGGCAGTTACAGGATAATCGCCAGTAATCATAATTACTCTAATACCCGCACGGTAACATTCTGCCACAGCCATTGGAACAGTCTCCCGAATTGGGTCAGAAAGTCCAATTAGACCAACGAACTCAAATTCGAAATCGTGTTGAATTGGGGGCAAATCTTCATTGTCAATTTCCGATTTTGCCACTCCCAAAACTCTCAAACCTTCGGAGGCCATTTGAGCCACTGCATCTTGATATTGCGAAAGGGTTTCGCCTTTTAAATGGCAAAGGTCGAAAATTGCTTCTGGAGCTCCTTTTGCTGCAATTACTTTTTTATTGGTTCCAGTATTGGTAAACACCCTCGACATTGCCAGCAAATCCTTCGACAAGGGATACTCCTTCTCCATTACCCAATCGATATGGATATGCTCAGTGTTTAACAAATACTCCTCACCGATTCTTGTAATGGCGCTTTCCATTGGGTCGAATGGATTAACCTGGCTTGCCAAGATACCATACTCAATAACTAAGTGAAACGGTTCCGGGAAATCAGTTTTAGATGATATATCGATGAAACCATTGCCATTGTAAAGTTTGGTAATGGTCATTTTATTCTGAGTAAGTGTGCCTGTTTTATCGGTACAAAGCACAGTTGCCGAGCCTAAAGTTTCAATTGCGGCAGGCTTCCTAGTCAATACACTTTTCTTAGATATGCGCCAAGCGCCTAAAGCCAGGAATACTGTTAGAACAACAGGAAACTCCTCGGGGAGCATTGCCATTGCAAGTGTTATACCTGCAAGGAATCCTTTTAGCAAATCGCCGCGAGTTAGGGTGAATACAACAATAACTAGGACACACAACGCTATACCAATTATTGCGAGGCGCTTTACAAGCACTCCCATCTCTTTCTTAAGTTGGGTAGGCTCTTCCTCAACGGACTCTAACGCTTTACCAATTTTACCAATCTCGGTATTTACGCCAATATGCTTTACCCTTGCAATCCCATTTCCCTGAATAATCATTGAGCCAGAGTAAACCCAAGGAATATCATCTCCACCGGGAATAAAATCCTTATCGCCATTGAACCACTCCCTTTTTCTAACAGGGACCGATTCGCCTGTAAGAAGCGATTCGTCAGCCATCAAGTTATTACAATCGAGCACTATTGCGTCGGCAGGCACTCTATCGCCCTCCTGTAGGATAATTATATCATCCGTAACAACCTCTTTCCCCGAAATACGAATTGTTTGACCATTCCGGATAACAAGAGCTCTGGGGCTCGCCAAATCCTTAAGAGCATCAAGCGCTTTTTCCGTTTTTTTCTCCTGATAGAACTCAATACCCATAATTACAAACACAAAACCAAGAAGCATTAGGCCTTCCTGAATATCGCCAAGAATAAGGTATAGAGTACCGCAGGCTACAAGCAGCAAAAACATTGGCTCCTTTACCACACCAATGGCAATCTCCACAACATTTTTGGGTTTAGATGAAGGTAATTCATTGAATCCTTCGGCGGCTTCCTTGGCTGCAACCTCTTGGTCGGTTAAACCAAAATACTTCTCAGTGTGCGATTTTTTTTCCATAATCCGCAAAATATGTTAGAATAATCTAACTAATTAGACAAAAAAACTACTTATTCGACAGAACTCTATTTAAAAGAACCACAAGTATTTCGCGCTCGGTTTTGCTAAGCCTTTTGCTGACAGAATCTGCTATTTGCTTGTGGGCAAAATCGTGCATTTGATTTATCTTCTTACCTTTCTCAGTAAGGTGTAAATGTGAACTCCGCCTGTCCTCATCGGATTGAACCTTGTAAACATACTCTCTCTCAATAAGTTTATCAATGGCAACTGTAACGGTTGGCTTAGTCAACTTTAAGGCTGTTGCCAACTCAGTGATGTTTGGATTTTCAAGTTGATTGATGGTTTCCAAATAATTCATTTGGGTGAGGGTGAGTTCCGAAAGGCCAAATTGCTCCTTGGCCGACTCCTCAACCTGAGTCATCATATTTGACAACTTCGATATTATTTTTTCTAGTTCATTCACGTTTCAAATATAGTTAGAATATACTAACCAATAAAAAAACTAACTATTTTTTTTAAAAAATTAAGCATATGCCTCTACTCAAGGCTTTTAATAGTTTGCACTAAAAGTTCAAGAACGTTATCGGCATTTTTGCTAAAAATTGACAAAACCTCCTCCCAACTAACAGGAGGCTCATCCTCTTTCCAGCAGTCGTAATCGGTGCTCATTGCAATTGCAGCGTATGGAATTTTCAATTCATTGGTCAGACTAGCCTCTGTTGCTATAGACATATTGATAACATCAGCCCCCCAATTCCTGAACATTCTGGATTCGGCACGAGTTGAGAAACGAGGCCCTTCAATAGTTACCACGGTACCTTTAGGATGAATTTTGATGCCTAATTTATGAGCATTATCGAGGATGATTTTTCGGAGCGATTCATCGAAAGGGTCGGCCATTCCAGGATGAGCAATTCCTGTTGCAAAACTGTCAAAGAATGTGTTGGTGCGTTTCTTTGTGAAATCGATAAATTGGTCGAGTAGAACAAAATCGCCACGGCCAATTTCCTGCTGTAAACTGCCGCAGGCAGTTGTGGCAATAATTGCATCAACATTCTGCTCCTTCATTGCATAGATATTGGCTCTGTAGTTAACCTCGGTTGGACTATACTGGTGGTTATATCCGTGACGCGACAGTAAAACAACATTACAGTTGCCTATATTCCCAATTTTGAGAGTAGATGATGGATTTCCGTATGGAGTAACAACTTCTACCTCTTTTGAATTGTGCAGTATTTCAGGTTTGTCGAGCCCTGAACCACCAATTATACCAATAGTCTTCATATCGTGCATTTTATTCAATTCCTAATTCAACCATTTTATCGAGAAGAATTTTTGCAGCAGATTCTTCGTTGACGCCAAAAGAAACCAAACCCTCTTCGTGTCCAGCCATAACCAACAGTTTTGATTTTGGCAATTCGGTTTTACTGTAAAGTCGAACCATTTCCTTCGCCATTTGAGGTGTTCCGTACTCGGCCTTTTTGTCAGTTGTTGGAACTTTGTGCAACAATCTTTTCCAAAATTCTTTGTGATGAATGTGTATAACTGCATTGATATTTGGGTCGCATTGGTAAAGGATTGCGTGTGTCATCGATTCCGATGATGCAATAATTGGCCCAACAGCATTAACAGTATTCCTATGAACATTGAAACTTGTAACCAAGGTATAATGCTCGTTGGATAATTCGGAGTGTTGTCCTGTTCCCGAGCCACTTATAATGAATTGATTTTGCTGATACCTGATGCTGATGTTGCCATAGCCAATTCCTTGTTTATCGAGGCCAATTAAGCCTTTTGCATATAGAATTTGACGCCAATGGTTAAGTTCTGCTATGACTTCTGGAGCAAAAGGCTCTGCCTTTGTCCAGTTACAGGTAAATTTTATAACTCCCTCCTGCATAACCTAGAATTTTTCAGGAAAAAGTGACCGAATCGATTCAGTTGTTGCCTTGCAAATTCCACGCTCGGTAATAATCCCTGTGATTAATCGTGCGGGGGTAACATCAAAACCGTAATTGGCTACTGGTGTATTCTCTGGACAAATCAACACCTCTTCAACCCTTCCATTCGTTAAGCCAGAAATATAGCGAACCTCATTCGGATGACGTTGCTCAATTGGGATTTGCTTAACACCATCGGTTAATGTCCAATCGAAAGATGACGAGGGTGCTGCAATATAAAATGGAATTTTATTGTCGGCTGCAGCCAACGCTTTAAGGTAAGTGCCAATTTTATTGGCAGCATCGCCATTGCTTGTTACCCTGTCAGCGCCAGTTATAACCATATCGACCAT
>CAZTVB010000316.1:1570-4098 GCA_964616315.1 uncultured Rikenellaceae bacterium | reverse complement strand
AAAGGAACCGTCGTAAAACTCTAAGTTAATGAAAGCCTTTTTCCAAACATTAAAGAATATTTACAAGATAGAGGATCTGCGCAAGCGGATTCTCTATACTCTTGGTATTCTACTAATTTATCGCCTAGGTAGTTTTGTTGTACTGCCAGGCCTTGATCCTGAAAAACTAGGAGCGCTTCAAGAGCAAACCAAGGATGGTATTATGGGACTACTCGATATGTTTTCGGGTGGAGCTTTTCATAATGCATCTATTTTTGCGCTAGGTATCATGCCTTACATTTCTGCATCTATTGTGGTGCAGTTGCTAGGTATTGCAATACCATATTTTCAGCGTTTACAGAAGGAGGGCGAGAGTGGAAGAACAAAAATCAACCAAATTACTCGTTTCTTAACTGTTATCATTCTAATGCTTCAAGGTCCTGCATACCTTGCTAACCTTCATGCTCAACTTCCAGAGGCTGCATTCGTATTAAAAGGTACTATGTTTACAATATCTTCTACAATTATATTGATAGCAGGTACCATGTTTATAATGTGGCTTGGTGAGAAGATTACTGATAAGGGTATTGGTAATGGTATTTCACTAATCATTATGATAGGTATTATTGCCCGCTTACCTTTCGCATTGTTTGCTGAATTCTTCTCAAGATCAGAAGAACTCTCTGGAGGTCTTGTAATGTTCTTGGTTGAGTTAATTATACTATTCGTTGTGTTTATGTTCACCATCCTTCTTGTACAAGGTACTCGAAAGATTCCTGTACAGTATGCAAAACGAATTGTTGGGAACAAGCAATATGGTGGTGTACGCCAATATATTCCTTTGAAAGTGAATGCAGCTGGCGTTATGCCAATCATTTTTGCTCAAGCATTGATGTTTATTCCTATGCTTTTTGCAAGATTTGATGCTACTGCAGGAATTGCTGCTGCATTTAATTACACAGGTTTTCTTTACAACTTTACATTTGCAATTCTAATCATACTTTTCACATATTTCTATACAGCTATTACCATTAATCCAAATCAAATGGCTGAGGATATGAAGAAGAATGGAGGATTTATTCCTGGTGTAAAGCCTGGTAAGAAAACTGTTGAATATCTTGATTCAATAATGTCACGAATTACACTTCCTGGTTCAATCTTCTTGGCAATTGTAGCTATATTGCCTGCTTTTGCAACTATGTTTGGAGTAAACAACCAGTTTGCGCATTTCTTTGGCGGTACCTCATTGTTAATTCTTGTAGGTGTTGTTTTAGATACACTTCAACAAATTGAGAGCCACTTGCTAATGAGACATTATGACGGATTGATGAAATCTGGTAGAATCAAAGGTAGAGCTGGTACATTTTAAGGCGAGAGCCTAATAAGTTCTTAATAATGCTTTTTACAAAAACCGAGGAAGAAATTGAGTTATTGAGGCTAAACAACGATTTAGTTTCGAAGACATTAGCCGAAGTAGCCAAGATTATTCGTCCGGGAATTACTACAAAAGAGTTAGACCGTAGAGCAGAAGAGTTTATCCGCGATAATGGTGCAAAGCCAGGATTTTTAGGATATAACGGGTATCCCGCAACTCTCTGCACATCGGTTAACGACTCCGTGGTTCACGGAATCCCTTCCTCCTATGCGCTACGCGATGGCGATATAGTTTCGGTTGATTGCGGGACTTTCTTGCACGGATTTTACGGCGACTCTGCATTTACATTTGCAGTAGGCGAAGTAAAGCCAGAAGTGCAGCGGCTGTTAAATGTTACCCGCGAATGCCTTGGGAAAGGTGTTGAAGCAGCAGTGGATGGATTGAGAGTGGGAGATATTTCATACGCAGTTCAGACACACGCTGAGATTAACGGATACTCTGTTGTGCGCGAGTTGGTTGGACATGGTTTAGGCAGAAATATGCACGAAAAACCAGAGGTTCCCAACTATGGTGCTAGAGGTAGAGGTTCTAAACTCGTTGAAGGACTGGTTATATGTATTGAGCCTATGATTAACATGGGCACAAAAAGTGTTTACCAGGACAAGGATGGCTGGACTATCCGAACACAGGATAGGAAACCATCGGCACACTTCGAGTTGGCCGTTGTAGTTAGAAAGGGGAAAGCCGAAACGCTTTCAACCTTTAGTTATATTGATGAAGTTTTACGTAGAAGTTAAATTTTTTAAAGCGAATGTCGAAACAAGCTGCAATTGAGAAAGATGGAACTATTGTTGAGGCGCTATCCAACGCAATGTTTAGGGTAGAGCTCGATAACGGACATGTGATTATTGCCCATATCTCCGGTAAGATGAGGATGCACTACATCAAAATTTTACCTGGCGATAAGGTACGCGTGGAGATGTCGCCTTATGATTTAACTAAGGGACGTATCACATTCAGGTATAAGTAAACAATTCTAATATCTTATAGAGATGAAAGTAAGAGCCTCAATAAAAAAACGCAGCGACGAATGCAAAATCGTTAGGCGTAAAGGCCGCTTGTATGTGATCAACAAAAAAAATCCAAAGTACAAGCAACGCCAAGGATAATTTTG
>CAZTVB010000316.1:0-1470 GCA_964616315.1 uncultured Rikenellaceae bacterium | reverse complement strand
CGTACCCGTAAGGGAAGAAAGAAAACCGTTGCCAATAAGAAGAAGGCTACTAAATAGTAAATAGGCTATGGCAAAGAAGACAGTAACAGCAAAGAAGAAAATCGTTAAGGTTGATCCTGTAGGACAAGCGCACATTCACTCGTCCTTCAATAATATCATCGTATCTTTAACTAACAGTACAGGTCAAGTAATTTCTTGGTCTTCAGCAGGTAAAATGGGATTTAAGGGTTCTAAAAAGAACACTCCTTATGCAGGTCAAACTGCTGCCGCTGATTGCGCTAAGGTTGCTTACGACATGGGATTGCGTAAAGTTAAAGTATTCGTAAAAGGACCAGGCGCTGGACGTGAGTCTGCTATCAGACAAATCAATACTTCAGGTATTGAGGTGACTGAGATTGTTGACGTTACTCCACTACCACATAATGGATGCCGTCCTCCTAAACGTCGTAGAGTATAATCCTACGTTAACTGATTTGAGTAACAAATAAATTTAAACGTAATGGCTAGATATATTGGACCAAGTACCAAAATCGCACGTAAGTTTGGTGAGCCTATTTATGGACCAGATAAGTACTTCGAGAAGAAGAACTATCCTCCCGGAATGCACGGCTTAATGAAGAAGCGTAAAAAAATGTCAGAGTATGGTACTCAGCTACAGGAGAAACAAAAAGCTAAATTTATTTATGGTATCCTTGAGCGTCAATTCGCAAACGTATTCCATAAAGCAGCTCGTAGCAAAGGTATTACTGGTGAAATTTTGCTTCAACTTTTAGAATCGCGCTTAGACAACGTAGTATACCGCTTGGGTATTGCTCCTACCAGAGCAGCTGCTCGTCAGTTGGTATCACATCGTCATATTACCGTAAATGGTTCTATTGTTAACATTCCATCATGCCAACTTAAGGCTGGTGATGTTGTAGGCGTGCGTGAGCGTTCTAAATCTTTAGAGGTTATTACCGAATCAATTGCTTCAAACCGCCACACCAAGTACTCTTGGTTAGAGTGGAACAAGGATGAGTATACCGGTAAATTCATGAACCTACCTGAAAGAACTGAGATTCCTGAGAATATAAAAGAGCAATTGATTGTTGAACTTTACTCTAAGTAATTAAACCCGTACCATATGGCAATACTGGCATTTCAAAAACCCGATAAGGTTATCATGCTTGAATCTACCGACACAGTTGGTAAATTTGAGTTTCGTCCTCTTGAGCCAGGCTATGGTATCACGGTGGGCAATGCACTTAGAAGAATTCTGCTATCTTCACTTGAAGGGTATGCAATTACCTGGATTAAGGTTCGTGGTGTAGACCACGAATTCTCAACCATCCCCGGTGTTATTGAGGATGTAACTGAGATTATCCTTAATCTGAAGCAGGTTCGCTTTAAGCGTATTGTTGATGGAGTTGATAGCGAGAAAGTGACCATCACCATAACCGGACAGAATGAATTTAAGGCAGGATACCTTTC
>CAZTVB010000315.1:0-4115 GCA_964616315.1 uncultured Rikenellaceae bacterium | reverse complement strand
ATCAGGTAGAAAAGAATCATTGCTTAAAGTTTTTATCCTGTTGATGAATGGATTGCTTCAAAAACATATTGTAGGCAAACTGAAACTGTGTTATGTTAAAACTGCCGTCGTAAATATACTCATTTAAGTAAATAGATAGAGTTGGTTTCTTAAATCCATAGTAATCAACTAAGTTGGCAGCCATAATCACCCTACAGTCGGGTTTATCCTGTAAAATTCGTTCAATTCCCTTGGCAAATTCCAATGTCATATGATGTTGACTGAATAGTTTACCCTGCGGAAAAAATACCAAAACATTACCCTGCTCCTTAATTAGATTGGCAGCAAATATCAAACTATCGTAAAGTCCACGCGATGTTTTGGAAATTGAAAAAGCTCCCAACTTGGTAAAAAACTTATGCTTGTTCAACTCGCTCTCGAGCATCAGCAAATGGAACTTCTTATTCAGGTGATTTTTGTTTAAATACCAAGCAATAAAGCCATCCCACCAGCTAAAGTGGTTTGGAACAAGAAGAATGCTTCTGTCATCAATTTCGATATTTGAAACAACTTTAATCTCCCTAAAATGGCGACTCAAAATAAAATTAAAATAATGGTTAAAGAACCACTGGTAAAATTTGCTATGTGAGGGTTTTATCATATACTGTGACTGCTTTAAACCTTTTGAACAATAACTATATCAACCTAAACAACACATTCAACGCTCCAAAAAATACACATTGAAGCAAAAAAAGAGTCCGCGATAAGGGATTCTCAAACTTTAATTTAATCCGATAAATATAGAGGAAAAACAGCAACGAAACCACAAACCACCCAATATAGTTGTGTAAGGGAGGATTGCCTGCTTCCCATGTCCACATATCTAGTTTAATTGCCACTGGCTCCATTACAAAATCATAAACCACTAGTATTATTGATGACACAAAAGATTTTAGCATAAAATTGATGTTCCAACCCTTCAACAAATCGTACACTAAATAAACCAGAACCATCCAGTTAATGGCCATAACTAATGGCGTTTGGAATAATTTTATTCCAAGTGATTTTCCGTAAGTGTAGTTGCCAAAAACAAGACCTGTATTGGTTCCAATTGCCTCAACGGCAAAACCCAAAACACCAATTATTGTTAATGTAATCCAAAACTTTATACAGTGGGGCTTGTGAAATAGCATTAGCAGCACAAAACTCAATACAACAAAATATCCTGCAACTGTAAAATAGTGAGGTTTATCTAAACTTATCAGAATTCCGAAAATACCAACCAAATAGCCAACTATCAATAAAAACTTAGCGAGTTTTAAATACTGTTGCATACTATAAAGGTTTGAAGTACGAATCTACAATTTTTGCCGATGCTAAGCAAAGTGGAATTCCTCCTCCTGGGTGAACGCTGCCACCAACAAAGTACAATCCCTTAACGTTCTTACTTCTATTGGGATGACGATTAAATGCGGCCATTCTATTATTCGAGCTAATTCCGTAAAGCGAACCGCGGAAAGAACCGGTTCGTTTTTCAATCCTTTCGGGGTCAAGAAATTCCTCAAACACAATGTTTTTCTCAATGTCTAAACCTAACGTCTTTTTAATTTTATTCAGAATTGAAGCCTTTGCAGTCAATCTCAACTCATCCCAATTCTGGTTAATATTTTCAGGAGTATTTATCATCACAAACCAATTCTCGTAGCCCTGCGGTGCATCATCGCCTATCATTTTTGATGTGATGAATATATAAACCGTTGGGTCGGAGTAAATTGTTTTTGCCTCCATTGCCTCAAATTCAGCCCAGTAATTTCCTGAAAATAGAACATTATGCACATCCAACTGTGAGTAATCACCCTTCAATCCCCAGTAAAAAATCAACGCCGACGATGAGGGCTCCTGTTTTGCTAATCGTTCCGATAGCGGAACATCTCTCAAGATTGAACTGTATGCGGTAAAAATATCTGTATTATTAATTACGAAATCGGAACTAAAATCAGTGCCATTCACCTTTACGCCAGCAACTCTACCATTACGCTGATTAATTCGGTCGACCTTGCTATTCATCACAAACTCAACATCCAAACTTAGCGCAATTTCCTTTAACTGCTCTGCAATGGAGTACATTCCCTGCATTGGAAAATATGCCCCAATATTATGCTCTAGGTGGGGAATCATTGTTAATGTTCCGGGCGCTTTGTAGGGGTTGGAACCGTTGTAGGTTGCATACCTATCGAAAAGTTGAATTGTATTGGATTTCCCAAAATACTTTGCATTAACATCGTGCATTGTTTCAAATGCTCGGAGTTTTTTAGGATTTAAAGCCAGTTTTAGAGATTGTAATGTAAAAAGATTATTCAACTTAGGGAATGGGCTAAACACGAAGGTTTTTGCCGTTAAATCGTAAAGTTCCTTACTATCCATAAGATATTTTGCAACACTTGACCTACTATCGCCAAGCGTTTTCTGAACTTCATCGGCAAACTGCTCTGGGTCTGACCATGCGTTTAGGATTGTTCCATCGGGGAAAAAGTAACGGGTTATTACCTCTAGTTTTTTGTAAGGCAATACCACTTGCTTGTTAGCAGAGAGTTCTATCAACTCATCAACCAAATTGGGTAAGGTAAATAATGATGGACCAGTATCGAACCTAAAACCATTGGCCTTAAGCTGATTTAACTTTCCACCAACATCAGGCTGTTGTTCAAAAACTGTAACACCATAACCCTTGCTTGCTAATCGAATTGCGGTAGCTAACCCTCCAATTCCCGCCCCAATTGTTGATATTTTTTTCATTTTAATTAAACAATAAAAAACTAAATATGTTATGTAACTAGTAAATATAAGAAAAAATATATCTTTATTGTGTTAATTACAACATATGACTAAAAAAGCCCTTATAATAGGAACAGGACTAGGTGGTTTGAGTACAGCTCTCAGGCTTACCTCAATTGGATACGAGGTGGAGATGGTTGAAAAGTACCATCAGGCTGGTGGACGATTGAATAAATTGGAGAAAGATGGATTTACCTGGGATATGGCTCCAACCTTTTTCTCCATGAGCTACGAATTTACTGAACTTATTAAATCGTGCGGCATTGAGCAACCTTTCGATTTTTTTGAACTTAATCCTTTGTATAAGGTAAATTTTAGCAATTCGCCTAAAACCTTTACCATTTATAAGGATTTAGATAGGTTAGCCAAAGAGTTTGAAGGTATTGAGGATGATTTTGCATTAAAAATGCAGGAGTATCTTCGGAAAACAGGGAAACTATTTCACGATACCGAGGGTAAAATCATCCGTAGAAATTTTAAAACACTCCTTCAATACGCGTTAACATTGGCAAGCGTTCCCATGGAGCACGCTCCGTTAATGCTCCGCTCAATGTGGAGTGAACTAGATAAGCGATTCAACAGCTACGAGGTTAAGGTGATTTTTTCGTTAGTGGCATTCTTCCTTGGCGCAACACCATTCGATACTCCTGCTGTTTACTCAATGCTCACCTACACCGAGCTAAAGCACGATGGCTACCACAACGTTAAGGGTGGAATGTACCGTATTGTGGATGGTTTAATGCAAGTACTAACTCAGCGTGGAGTTAAGTTTCACTTCAATACAGAAATTATTGATTATAAACAGAGAAATGGAGAAATATCGGGCTTTATCGATAAAAACGGTAAGGAATGGAATGCTGATATATATGTAGTTAATGCTGATGCTGCTTGGTTCCGCGGCGCAATTCTTAAACGGAAGGCTTACACCGAGCAAAAACTCGATAAACTAAAGTGGACACTTGCACCGTACACCATTTACCTTGGTGTTAATGGCAATATCGATAATTTAAGCGTTCACAACTACTTTTTGGGGACAAACTTTAAGGAGTACAGTTCCAAGATATTTAAGAATAAAATTAGCCTCCAGAAACCTTACTACTACGTAAACACTGCAAGTAAGGCAAATCCAGAATTTGCACCAGCAGGTAGCGAAAGTATTTTTATTCTTTGTCCAGTTCCCGATTTACGTTACAAATCGAATTGGGACGATTCGGAACAACTTGCCGATACAATTATTACAGACCTATCGGAGCGAATTGATTACGACATAAAATCCAACCTCAAAGCAAAGGTTATTTACA
>CAZTVB010000314.1:0-4127 GCA_964616315.1 uncultured Rikenellaceae bacterium | reverse complement strand
ATGCTTGGTCAGGTAAAAGGTATTCTTGCTGTTGAAATGAGCGCTGGCCAAATGGTTGAAGACGTTCGTTTAGCAGTTGAGGGTAAAGTAAAAGTTCAACATTATGGTCGTATGGGTGGTGTAATTCCTACTCCAAACGAGGTAGTTAAGGCATTAGAAGAACAAATAATTAACGGCTAAGCACAATGGATATCAAAGATATAATTAAAGAGGAAAACCTTGTTTACTCAAAAACAAAGGTTTTAACCGACAACATTATGCACTACTGCCCTGGCTGTACCCATGGTGTTGTTCATAAGGTTCTAGCAGAAGTTATCGACGAACTAAATATTCAGGAAAAAACCATTGGCGTTACTCCTGTAGGTTGTGCGGTACTTGCATACAACTATTTACATATCGACTGGCAAGAAGCTGCTCACGGTAGAGCTCCTGCTGTTGCTACAGCAATCAACCGCTTATATCCAGAAAAATATGTTTTCACATATCAGGGTGATGGCGACTTAGCATCAATTGGTGCTGCAGAGATTATCCATGCTTGTAACCGTGGCGAGAAAATGATGGTTATCTTCATAAACAACGGTATTTACGGTATGACTGGTGGTCAAATGGCTCCAACGACACTAGAAGGTATGCCAACAGCAACATCTCCTTACGGACGTGATGTAAAAATGACTGGTCAGCCATTGAAAATTACCGAGTTAATTGCTCAATTACCAGGCACTTGCTACGTTACGCGCCAAGCAGCTCATACACCTGCAGCAGTTCGCAAACTGAAAAAGGCTATTACAAAAGCATTGGAGAATACAGGTAAGAAAAAAGGAACTTCGTTCATTGAGGTTGTATCAACCTGTAACTCTGGCTGGAAACTTTCTCCAGTTAAATCGAACGAGTGGATGGTTGAACACATGTTCCCATACTACCCACTTGGCGATATGAAAGATGAATAGGATTATTAACTATTAAAATCCAAAAAGAAAATGACAGAAGAAATCATTATAGCCGGATTCGGTGGTCAAGGAGTACTTTCGATGGGTAAAATCCTTGCTTACTCAGGAATCATGCAAGGTCAAGAGGTTGCTTGGATGCCATCATATGGTCCAGAAATGCGTGGAGGTACAGCTAACGTTACCGTTATCATTAGCGATTCACGTATCAGCTCTCCAATCCTTCAGGAGTTTGACACAGCCATTATCCTTAACCAACAATCGATGGATAAGTTCGAGAAAATGGTTAAACCAGGCGGTACATTAATTTACGACCCAAATGGTATTACACGCCATCCAGAACGTAAGGATATCAAAATTTGCAAGATTGAGGCTGCTGAAGAGGCTGCAAGACTTAAAAGCGCTAAAACCTTCAATATGATTGTTCTTGGCGCCTTCCTAAAGGTTAAGCCTATTGTAAAGATGGAGAATGTAATTAAAGGATTAGAGAAATCTCTTCCTTCGCGTCACCACCACTTAATTCCAATGAACCAAGAGGCTATTCAAAAAGGAATGGATATTGTAAAGCAATAAGGATATAATCCTAATGAAAAAGCCCCTTTCGGGGCTTTTTTTATTAGTGGTTGAATAAGTTCGGGTCCTTAAAAGAGTATATACGCGTTGATATTTCAATCATAACAGCAGCCTCTTCGTGCTTAGGGTCAATGTCAATCGCTTTATTGAAACAACTCAACGCTCCCTTCATATCGCCTTTGCGCGAATAGACCTTACCTTTAAGATACCAAGTCTCAGCTTCGCTCTCGGGCAACTTACTTACGAAATCTAAAGCCTTATCAATTTCCTGACTCTCAATCAAACTCAACACAATATCCCTACTACCCATGGCAAATAGTTGATTTTTGATAACCATAAAGATGATTTCTGGAGATATAATCCCAGACATCATCGGGCACATAGCCCGAAACATTCTGACCTTTATCAACTAAATCCCTTATTTGAGTTGACGATATTCCCAATATAGGAGCATCGATAAGAGAAAATCGGCTAGATGGAAATTTCATAAATATTGCAGCACCTTCCCTGGGATAAACATAAATATCCCAGTTATTAATTAAGGTTTCGTATTCCTTCCACTGATTTAGTGTTTTAACAGAATCGGAGCCCATTAAAATAACAAACTCATTACTTGGATAAAGTTTTGCTAACTCTTTTAAAGTATCAACCGTATAGGATGGACGAGGCATCCCAAGTTCCACCTCGCATATTTTTAACCGTTTATTTTTCTCTGGAACACCCAAACGAAGCATATTAAGCCTATGCTCGTCCGAAATCAGGATATTCTTATCCTTCAACGGATTTTGAGGGCTTATAACAAACCAAATCTCATCTAAATCCGAAAACTCCAAAAGGTACTCGGCTATTACCAAATGCCCAGTATGAATTGGATTGAACGAACCAAAAAACAATCCTGCCTTCATATCCTACTTATTTATGAATGTTTCAACCGCCTTTTCTGCTTCGTAGAACGCGGTCTCAACCTGTTTATTCACTATAATTACATCGAACTGGTTGGCATACTCCATTTCCTCCTGCGCCTTCCCTACCCTAACACTTATTGAGTTGTCGGTCTCTGTTCCACGTTTAATTAATCTGGCACGGAGTTCATCTATTGATGGTGGCATTACAAACACAGCTAATGAGTTTGCGGGAAACTTCTTTTTAAGATTTACTCCGCCCTTAACATCCACATCAAACATAACGTGATGACCCTTTTCCCAAATTCTGTATACCTCAGACCATAAAGTTCCGTAGTACGAACCAGGATAAACCTCCTCCCACTCCACAAATTCATCGTTCGCAATACGCTTTCTAAAATCTTCCACTGAAAGAAAGTGGTAATCAACCCCATTAACCTCGCCATTTCGGGGTGCTCTACTGCACGCCGACACCGAAAACTCAAGAGTATTATATTTTGAAAGCAAATGCTTTACAATGGTTGTTTTACCTGCACCAGACGGCGCTGAAAATATGAGTAATTTCCCTTCCATAATCAATTGAATATGGCAATAATAAGAATTCTTTTTTGTTTAATAAACTTAGTGTAGTTTTTTCTGGGTGAAGTGTCTGATAAAAAAATAATTTTTCCTACCGCCCCCACTCTCTTCCAACTATAAAATATTCAACGATTGCTCCTTAATCTTCTCCAACTCATCCTTCATCATCACAACTAACTTCTGAATATCGGCATTGTTGGCTTTGGAACCTAGAGTGTTAATCTCACGACCCATTTCTTGGGCTATAAAACCCAATTTTCGTCCAACAGGCTCATCGAGTTTAACTGTATCGATAAAGTATTTACAGTGATTACGTAAACGAACTTTCTCCTCAGTAACATCAAGTTTTTCGAGGTAGTAAATTACCTCTTGCTCAAACCTATCAGAATCGAGTTTAATATCCTTCGATATTCCGTTAAGATTATCAATTAGTCTACTACGAACATCGTTTATGCGTTGTTTTTCATAAGGTTCAACTTTCTCCAGTAAGTTTAGAATCAAATCAACTCGCATTAGGATATCTTTCTCAAGAACATTGCCTTCCTGCACTCTGAACTTGATAATTTGCTCAAGGACTTTACCTGTAGCTTCCTTCACAGCATTCCATTCCGCGTCAGTTGTTTCGTCCTTTTGTACCTTCAACACATCGGGCAGGCGAAGTATGGTTTGAAGAATAGGCTCACCATTAATATTGATGTTGTGCTTATCGGAAATCTGGGTAAGTTGATTATAGTACGATGCAAATACCTCTCCGTTAATTGGAACTGCCGTTGAATCGGTTGAATCTTCATAAGTTACTTGAAAATCGACCTTTCCCCTAACCAACTGCTGCGAAATCAGAGAACGAATCTCCATCTCAATCTCACGGTATATTTGAGGTAATCTCACATTCAAATCGAGCTGTTTGCTATTCAAAGAGCGTATCTCGGCAATAATTTTTTTTGAACCAAATTCTACTTCGGCCTTGCCGTAACCTGTCATCGAAATCAACATAAATAAGCATTTAAATTTGAGCAAAGGTAGTATAAAATTGGAGAATGAGTTAATTTGAGAGTGAGAGAATAAGTCAATTTGAGAATGAGCAAATTTGAAGATTTGAAAATTTGGAGATTTAGGGAGTCATAATATG
>CAZTVB010000313.1:0-4132 GCA_964616315.1 uncultured Rikenellaceae bacterium | reverse complement strand
AGACTAAACTATTTTTAGGAAGTTTAATAATGATTCAAACATCAAATATTGAAATGATGCAAAATCAAGGCTAATTCCTTCTTTATGCTTTAGTCAAGTATTTTCTCAATTCTTTTTAACTCATCGTTTGTAAAATCAGTGTTTTTTAGTGAAAGCAGACAGTCGTTCAGTTGCGATTCCTTGCTAACACCAATAAGAACCGATGTGAGTTGCGGTTTTTTTAGCAACCATGCTATAGCCATCTGAGCCAATGTTTGGTTCCTGTTTAAAGCAATTGAATTAAGTTGGGTTATTTTGCTTAGAAGTTCATTGGTTATTTGGTCTGCTTTGAGGAACCCGTGTTCTTTTGCTGCTCTTGAATCTTCAGGTATTCCATTTAAATATCGGTTAGTTAAAAGTCCTTGCGCCAATGGCGAAAAAGCGATACAGCCTACACCATTATTGTCCAAAACATTTAGCAATCCATTTTCAACCCACCTGTCGAGCATAGAGTATTTTGCCTGATGAATCAGGCAAGGAGTTCCTAACTGTTTCAGCGTTTTAATGGCAATTTCAGTTTGCTCTGCCGAGTAGTTCGATATTCCAACATATAGTGCTTTCCCCTGACGAACTATTAAATCCAGAGTTCCCATTGTTTCCTCTATTGGCGTATTTGGGTCGGGACGATGCGAGTAGAAGATATCAACGTAATCTAATCCCATTCGTTTGAGACTTTGGTCAAGGCTTGCTACCAAATATTTTTTTGAGCCCCACTCGCCGTATGGCCCAGGCCACATATTGTAGCCTGCTTTGGTTGATATTATAATTTCATCGCGATAGGGGCGAAGGTCTTTTCTCAGAATCTCTCCAAAAGTTTCCTCTGCTGACCCAGGAGGTGGTCCATAGTTATTGGCCAAATCGAAATGGGTAATTCCTGCATCAAATGCTTTACGGACAATTACTCTACTATTTTCAAAATCATCAACTCCGCCGAAATTATGCCAAAGACCTAACGATAGTGCAGAAAGTTGAAGTCCGCTTTTACCGCATCGGCGGTATAACATATTGTTATATCGGTTTTTGTCTGCGTTGTATTCCATAACAGGGTATTTCAGAAAGCAACAAACTTCGTTAGAATTAAACACAAATCCAAACTCGTGAGTAAACAAAAACGACCCCAATTAGAGGTCGTTTTTCAATAAATAACCTTTCGGTTATGGCATTATTCTGGTTTAATTAGTTCCAGACTGCGTTTTACAAATCTGCTTAGGTCTTCACCTTTAAGCATATTGTTGGCAAGTAAAGCTAGGTCTATAAGTTGTTTTACCAGTTTTTGGTCTCCACCAAACCCTTTGAGTAGATTTCTGCGCTCGTCCTCAAATTTATCGAGTTGCTTTTCGGTTTCAGCAAGAGCATCCTTGTCGGCTTGTGGAATTTCCTCGTCTTTCTTATCCTTTCTGGATTTATGAAGCTCGTCAGCCTTTTCTTTTAAAGGCTTGATGTTCTTATCGAGTTCATCCAGTTTACTTCCCAACGATTCCGATTTGCTTGCAATTACCGACTTAACCAGTGGGTGCGATACGTTTACAACCATATTGTGACTATCTGGGAGGTTGCCATACATTCCAGCGGTTGGGCTCATTGCGGCCATATCCTTCATGCGGCGCATAAACTCAGAGTGTGTAATTACCACTG
The DNA here is from genome assembly GCA_964616315.1 of uncultured Rikenellaceae bacterium. Lineage (GTDB taxonomy): Bacteria > Bacteroidota > Bacteroidia > Bacteroidales > Tenuifilaceae > SB25. The sequence goes on along the minus strand of CAZTVB010000313.1, from coordinate 2,458 downwards.
GGCTAGCGTTCTCACCCAAATCCTCGAACGAAATCCAGTAATGGTCTTCGCTTTTTACAGCACCTTCAAACACAGCGCGTAAATCGTTTTGCTCATCTGAACTAAGGGCAACCTCTTTTCTATCGTCCTTTACAATGATTTTCTCAATTACATCGGAGTCAACACGGGCAAAGCGCGAATCCTTGAATTTTGACTCCAACGCGTTAATTAAGTGAGGGTCCAACTGGCCATCCATCATTAATACATCGTAACCACGGCTCTTTGCCTCCTCTATGTAGCTGTGTTGGTCAACCTTATTGGTTGTGTATAGGTAGATAAGAGTTTTGTTCTTATCGGTTTGATTTTCCTTGATAAGTTTCTCGTACTCCTCAAACGTGAAGTATTTACCATCAACATTTTTGAGTAGCGCAAACTTCTCGGCGCGTTCGTAGAACTTCTCATCGGAAATCATTCCATAGGTGATGAAAAGTTTTAAGTCGTCCCATTTTTTCTCGAACTGCTCGCGGTCGTTCTTGAAAATCTCCTGAAGTCTATCGGCTACTTTCTTGGTGATATGGCTCGATATCTTTTTAACGTTTGAATCGCTCTGTAAGTAGCTACGCGATACGTTTAATGGAATATCTGGAGAATCGATAACCCCATGAAGTAGTGTTAAGAACTCAGGAACAATACCCTCAACCGAATCGGTTACGTAAACCTGATTGCAGTATAGCTGAATTTTGTTTTTCTGAATGTCGAAGTTGGTCTTAATTCTTGGGAAGTATAGTACACCTGTCAGGTTGAAGGGATAATCAACATTTAGGTGAATGTTGAAAAGTGGTTCTTCGGCAGCAGGATAAAGGTCGTGGTAGAAGTTCTGGTAATCCTCATCCTTCAAATCAATAGGCTTACGGGTCCAAAGCGGATTTGTATCGTTTATAATTTTGTCTTTGCCAGTTTCAATCTCTTTGCCATCCTTCCACTCCTTAATGGTACCAAATGCAATTGAAACGGGTAGGTAACGGCAGTACTTTTTAAGAAGTCCGTCGATTCTTAAATCCTCTAGAAATTCCTTGGATTCTTCGTTTATATAAAGGATAATATCTGTTCCCCTGTTTTCTTTCTCAACTTCCTCAATATTGTAATCGGGCGAGCCATTGCACGACCATTTTACCGCTTTTGTATCGTCTTTCCAGGAGCGGGTAATAATTTCAACCTTATCGCTCACCATAAACGATGAGTAGAATCCCAACCCAAAATGACCAATAATTCCGTTAGCCTGATTCTTATATTTTGCAAGGAACTCCTCGGCGCCAGAGAATGCAATTTGGTTGATGTATTTCTCAATTTCATTGGCTGTCATACCAATTCCGCTATCGGAGATTGTTAGTGTGCCTGCCTTTGAGTCGAGCTTAACACGAATGGTTGTATCGCCAATTTCGCCCTTAAACTCACCAACCGATGCTAACGTTTTAAGTTTTTGAGTTGCATCAACAGCGTTGGATATTAACTCACGAAGGAAAATCTCGTGGTCGGAGTAAAGAAATTTCTTGATAATTGGAAAAATGTTCTCGGTAGTAACATTAATTTTTCCTGTTTGCATAGTATATAATTTTATGGTTAAACATAGTTATGGCATTGGCTACTTGTCAAACAGAGTGCCATTTACCAATGACTGACATTGAACGGATATGTCTTGATTTAAGTCATTGTAAATTAATACTTTAAATAAGTGTGTGCATATGGCAGAATCTGCCATATGGTCATTCTTTTAAGATAAGTTGGCAGTGAACTAGAAATTAACTATCAATGAAATAATTAATGCCACTAGAGTGATAAGCCAAATAATAAAAGTGATTTTTAGCAATCGTTTCTTTGAGTTGATATTTCTGTTGCCGCAAAGACGCATTATTATATTATTGGCTCGGATTGCAATGTTGTCGTCCTTGGGAATAAATGCGTGAGCACCTAACTTCATAACGTAAGCACCGTATTCCTTTTCGCCCTCATCGGCCATCATAACCACTTCAATTTTGGGGTTGATATGCTTGATTGATTCAAGAATTTCAATTCCATTCATCAGTGAATGGTTGTAATCATCCAAAAAGTTGTAGCCTAGGAATACAATAACCAAATCGTTTCTTCTGAACTTTAGGGTCGATAGATGCTGAATAAACTTTTCGCCCGAAGGGAAACTCCTCACCGTTGTTCGCTTGGGGATATCAATGCCTTCAATAATGCTATGCGCAAATTCAGTATTGAACTCAACAATAAATATAAAGGTGCGGAATTCTATGTTGATTGATTCGAGCATTTACTGATTAGTTGGATGATTAAAGGTAGTAAAAATTAGAATACAATGATAAGTAAAAAGGTCGATACAATTAAGTATCGACCTTTATTAGCGTAGAATATTCAGAAAATTAGTTAATCAAAGGTAAGAAACCGTAGTTGTTTGAGTAATCAAGCATCTGCTGAA
>CAZTVB010000312.1:0-4151 GCA_964616315.1 uncultured Rikenellaceae bacterium | reverse complement strand
CTATTTATGAGTTTAAATATCAACAAGATAATCAAATCAATTCTTATAGCGTTTATTGTGTTTATTGCATTAGGATTTATTTTCAGAAGCAATATTGCACGCTACCAGTTTAATCGACAAATATCAAAAATTGAGCAAAATTACAACCTAACTATTAAAACCAAAGAGTTACGGTACATTGGCTTACGAACAATTCAACTTAAAAAGTTATGTATTTTAAGTAACTCTGACTCTTTAATAAATATTGGTTTTATTGAAACTAGACTAAGCTTACTTAACCTTCTAACGTTAAAAATAAACCCCTTAGAGGTAACAATATCAAACTCAAAAATCAATATTCATAATATTTTAAATTATAGAAATTCGTTACCAAACGAAGCTGATAATGATGGTGCTACGGAAAAATCAGGCAACTCTTCCAATTCTATTATTCAATTAAATAAAGTAATCAAAACCTTCTTTGGCCTATCAACTGCTAAATTTAACGTCAATAACTTCAATTTAAACTACACAGACTCTACTTACTCCGGACTACTAACTATTGAAAACTGGAAATACTCAGGAAAAAAATTTAATGCAGATGCTAAATTTACGGATAATAGTGGCGACAACTATTTTATTTTAAGTGGAATTACCGATAAAAAATCCAATACAATAAACGTAACAATAAGCGGGAAAAATGGTGCAGCAAAAGTACCATTCCTTGAACCATTTATTGGGATTACAACCCTTTTCGAATCAGCAAAAGTATCCTTGGAAGCTAAAAATTTATCCAAAAACAACATCGAACTTCGACTTAGCTCTAAAGTCGATAATCTGCAAATTCAAGGTAAGAGAATTGCCGAAACAGTAGTTGAAACCGATAGCGTATCAGCAAATTTAATCTTCAAAATAACACCATTATCTTACTGCATCGATACTCTTTCAAAAATAAGCTTCAACAAACTAACCGCCAATGTTGGAATATGCTATAAAAACGATTCAATTATTGACTTAAGCCTCAAAAGCGGGAACCATATATGGCAAGAGTTAGTAGAGTCGTTGCCTAAGGGTTTATTCTACAATATTAGCGGAATGAGGTTGAATGGTGAATTTAATTACAGTTTATTGGTAAACCTCAACACAAACAATCCTGATAGCTTAATAATTGAGCCAAAACTAATAACGAAAGGATTCTACATTCAATCCTATGGGAATACAAACTTTAACGCACTTAACGATACTTTTACCCATAAGGTCTACAACGAGGGTCTTTTCATAAAAGATATCAGAATTGGCGAAGGTAAAGAATATGTCAGTCTCGATAAGATTTCGCCATTTTTACGCTGGGCAATAATAACAAGCGAAGATGGTAGTTTCTATAACCACCGAGGATTCGATTTAGACGGAATTCGTTATGCTATGGCCTGCAATATCAAAGAGAAGCGTTTTGCCCGTGGCGGTAGCACCATATCGCAACAACTAGTTAAAAACCTTTACTTAAACCGAAACAAAAATATCACCCGAAAATTTGAGGAGTTCCTAATTGTTTGGATGATTGAAAACAATGCAATTGTGAGCAAAGACCGAATGCTCGAAATCTATCTGAATATTATTGAATGGGGTCCAAATGTTTATGGCGTCAAGGATGCCAGCCACTTCTATTTCAATAAAAAACCAAACGAGCTAAGTTTGCAGGAAGCGCTATTCTTAGCCTACATTGTTCCTCGTCCCACAAAATTTAAGTGGGTTTTTGAGGACGAAAGCCACCTTAAACCATTTATGCTGAATAGTTTTGAATTCGTTTCGCAAAAGATGCTTAACCGAGGTTACATTACCGAAGATGATTACAACTCTATTAAAAACATTGGCGAATTCAAACTAAATGGGGAAGCAAAAAAAGTAATTGCAAAACAGGACACTTTTCCTTCAGATACAATCGATTTTATTGATTTCACCGAAGAATAGGCTATTTACTTTTGGATTATTTTTTAGTAACTTAGTTCATTCAAACTGCAAAACTTAGAACTATGAGTACTCAAGCAACTAAGAATATTGAAGCGTTGGCCGAGAGTATACAATGGTTTGGTCAGGCTTCGGTAAAAATTCAGAATTGTGGAAAAACAATATACATCGACCCTTTCAGACTAAAACAACCCGATAAAGCAGACTTAATTCTAATAACCCACTCCCACTTCGACCATTTCTCACCTGAGGACTTAAAACTTATTGTATCAGCCGACACATGGATATTCTGCCCTGCCGATTTCTCCAAACAACTCGAAACATTTGGCGCAGCAAAAGTTGTACCGGTCAAGCCTGGTTTTGAAACTGAGTGGAAGGGTATTCAAATTAAGGCTGTTCCAATGTATAATGTCTTTAAAACAGATAAACACCCAAAGGATAAAGGCTGGGTTGGCTACCTGCTTAACCTCTGCAATGTTTGGCTATACCATACTGGGGATAGCGAACTTATTCCAGAAATGAGTAGCATTAAGTGCGATATAATAATGCTTCCGCTTGGACAAACCTATACAATGAATTCATTGGAAGAGGCTGTTGAAACGGTTACCACAACCAAGGCATCCGTAGCAATACCTATTCATTATGGAATTTATGAAGGAAGTAACGATGATGCTATTAAATTCAAGGAATTACTCAAGGATAAGGCTGAGGTTATAATATTAGCACAAGGATAAGAGAAGTTATTGGTCTATGCATTCCACAAAATCCAACTTCCATTTTTCGAGGTTTAGCGCAGTAAGGTAGCCTGTGCCTGGGTAGTAGCCTTTAAAAACACAACCTGCATCCAAACCGAAAATTCTGCCTTGTTTATTTTGAACATCATTTATTACTCTGCTTATTGGAGTTACTGTATGTCCGTGGATTATTTTGCACCCAGGCATAAAACTATCAGGCACTGGCATTGGTTTACTCCACAATAATACTTCTGTATTAGCAAAAGGGCTTTGTGCGCTATAGTTTATACCTCCATGAACTAAAATATACCTATCCTTAACAATAAAAAAATGCTTTAACGACTTGTAAAATTCCAAATGCCGGGGAGGAATGCTATTTAAGATATTCAGTTGATAATTCGACTTAATTCCATAACTCTTTAAGGTTTCCATACCCGAATTAATCATCCAAAGCATCATGTCGGTTTCTCCCAATACAGAATTAATAAGCATCTGCTCATGGTTACCCATCAAGCAGTGAATACCCACCCCCGATTCCTGTAAGCCAATAATATAATCCACAACTCCAGCACTATCTGGCCCTCTATCAATATAATCGCCTAAAAAATAAATACTATCCGATGCTTTAATATTTAAACGACATTCTATTAAACTCCGAAGAGTCTTAATACAACCATGAATATCGGGAATTATATATGTTGACATTTAGAAATGCTTTTAATAAAGTTACTAAAACGTACTATTTTTGCAAACTTTTATCAGCAATAAAATGTCGGAACATTCAATAATAAAGAAACTTGAGGGAAAAGTAAATAAAACCCTATTCAACTACAATTTAATAGAGAACGGCGATAAGGTAATGGTAGGGCTATCGGGTGGAAAGGATAGCTACTCGCTGCTCAGTTTGCTTATATCGCGTCAGAAAGCCCTGCCAATAGAGTTCGAGTTGCATGCATGCCACGTTATGGCAACCGACATGGAGTACCGTGCAGATATTGACTATATGCAGAAAGTGTGCAAGGAGAATAACGTTAACTTTCATCTGAAGGAAATCACCGTTGAGTATAATCCCAACGACCGTAAACCTGCGTGTTTTATATGTAGTTGGAAACGCCGTAAGATGCTTTTCACTGCAACGCGTGAAACAGGTTGTAACAAATTAGCTCTAGGACATCATATGGATGATGCTATTGAAACTTTACTAATGAATATGATTAATCACTCTTCAATAAGTTCAATTCCTCCACAGCTATCAATGTTTAACGGTGAAATAAAACTTATCAGACCGCTTTCATCATGCCTCGATTCTGAAATGGAACTGTATGCAAAAACCAGAGAATTCCCTACTGAAGTGAAGAAATGCCTTTACGAAAAGGATACTCACCGTAATTCCATAAGAGAATTGATTAGCCTAATGGAAAAGATTAACAAAGATGCCAGAAGGAATATATACAAATCAATGCAAAATATATT
>CAZTVB010000311.1:0-4176 GCA_964616315.1 uncultured Rikenellaceae bacterium | reverse complement strand
GTTAGCTTTATCAAGGGAAAAGTTGCAAAAGTCACCCAAAAGGATGAGAAAAGTGGCGATTTAATTCTTCGTTACGAGGATGTAACTACCGGAACGCTCAAGGAGGCAAAGCACGATTTGGTGGTTCTTTCGGTTGGTGTTTTACCAAACAATGAAATAACAAAGGTTTTCACCAATCAGAAGTTGGAACTGGACAATCAGGGATTTATAAAATCGATTGATGAACTTGTAAGCCCCTCGCTAACCAGTATCGATGGAGTGTTTGTAGCAGGTACGGCTGCAGGTCCAAAGGATATTCCGGACTCAATCCTTTCTGCTGGTTCAGCGGCATCGGAAGCGGCAAGTTATATCAATTATCTATAACCAAGCATAATGTCATTTCGGGCTTGACCCGGAATCTATTAAGTAATGTTTTGGATTCCTGCTTTTGCAGGAATGACAAGAAAAGACCTAAAAACGGGAAAGATGAAACAACGAATAGGAGTATATATATGCCATTGCGGAGGAAACATTTCCGACTATGTTGATGTGGAGCAATTAGGCAAACTAATGGCTAACGAGGATAGCGTAATCGTATCAAAGGATGTGATGTTTGCCTGCTCCGATGCCAACCAAAAGGAGATGATACAGGACATTCACGAGAAGCAACTCGATGCCATTGTGGTTGCATCGTGCTCGCCAAAGTTACACACACACACTTTCCGAGGCGTTGCTGAACGTGCAGGTATCAACCCATACAACTACACACAGGTAAACGTTCGCGAACAATGCTCGTGGGCACATTCCGATAAACCAATGGATGCCACAGTTAAGGCCTACGGTTTAATTCGTGCAGGTATAAACAGAGTATCGCACTCCGAGGCATTGGAAAGCATCGAAATTACTGCACAAAAGGCTGTTGCTGTAATTGGGGCTGGAGTATCGGGATTAAGGGCTGCCATAGATTTGGCCAGAATGGGCAATCAGGTTTACCTCATTGAGAAAGAAGCCGAGGTTGGTGGAAGAATTCTAACCGCTGGCAAGCTGTTTATGACAGGCGAAAATGGTAAAGAAGTTATAGATAGACTTTACCAACGTATTAAGCAGATGAACAATATCAACATATTTACCAGCGCTAACCTTGAAAAGGTTTCGGGAAGTATTGGAAACTTCTTTCTTGATGTGAATGTTGGCGGCGAATTGCTCAAACTTAACGTTGGTTCTGTACTGGTAACAACCGGTTTCGATTTTTATCAACCCAACGAGGGTGAGTACGGATATAAACTATCCGAAAATGTTATTACACTTCAGGATTTCAACAAACTGGTGGAGAATAGCAATGGAAAACTTATCCACAATGGAAAACCTGTAAAATCGGTCGCCTATATTTACTGCGTTGGCAACCGCCAATCGAAAGGCGAAAACAAGTACTGTTCCCGTCAATGCTGCACTGCAGCAATTCACTCATCGCTGAACGTACACGAAAAGTTTGAAGGAGTTAAGGCTTTCCATCTTTACAGGGATATTAGAACATATGGAAAACAGGAACTACTATATCAGGAATCGTCGAGGAAAGGTGATATCTACATAAAATTTGAGGAAAAAGAACCGCCCGTAGTAGAATTGAAGGATAACAAACCCTTTATCAAGGTTAAGGATTACTTGACCTCAAAAAAGGAACTAACTCTAGATGCAGACCTAGTAGTTCTGGTTACTGGAATGGTTTCCCGCAGCGATAGCAACGAAATATCGGGCAAACTAAAAATTCCTATCGGCACCGATAAATTCTTCAACGAAATTCACCCAAAACTAAAACCTGTAGAAACTGTAATTAAAGGCGTTTACATTGGTGGTGCTTGTCAAGGACCAAAGAATATAACCGAATCGGTTCAATCGGCACTGTCGGGCGCGGCAAAAATCAACTCGGTAATTCGAAAAGGTAATATTGAGTTGGAGCCAATTGTTGCCAGAGTTAACGCAGATGCGTGTGCTTGGTGCAACAAATGTAGCGAGGTTTGCGAGTACGACGCCATTAAACCTATCGAAAATAGCGGCAAGATGATTGCCGAAGTAAATATCTCAACCTGTACCGGATGCGGAATTTGCGCCCCTGTATGCCCTACCAACGCAATAGAAATTGCACAGTACACTGATAACGAAGTAGAATCGATGATTGACGGTTTTATGTCGGAAGCGGTTATTGAGCAACGCGAACTGGAACACGGAGCAAAAGTTGAAGCAGGAAAAACTGGAATGAAAGAGTACCCTGAACTATGGAACAGCATTGTATCGGTTCTCGATGGCAAATCGCTCACCATTCCAAAAATATCCGAGGCCACAGGAATTGAGTCGCACCTTGTAACCTGGCACTTAATGACAATGAACCGCTACAGCGTAGTTGAACCAGCAGGACTCGATGATGATGAGGCCTACTTTATGTACAAATTAAAAAAGTAAACAGCTATGTCGCATATTAACCCCGATTTTGCGGAAGAAATCAAACAATTTGGAGCAAAGGACTTTCACTTGTGCTTTAACTGTGGAAACTGTACTGCAATATGCTCACTATCGAAGAAAGAGGAGTCGTTTCCGCGCGAAATGGTTCGCTACAGCACACTTGGTCTGGAGGACGATATCAAATCATCGCTAAAACCTTGGATGTGTTACTACTGCGGCGAGTGTAGCACAGATTGTCCACGGCAAGCACATCCCGGCGAACTAATGATGAGCCTACGCCGCTGGTTAACATCAAAGTACGACTGGACTGGACTTTCTGGCTTACTGTATAAAAATTTATCGGCATATACTATTGGCTTTATCCTAATTATTGTTGGACTAATTGCATTTGCCAATAACTTGGGTTGGGATCAGGAAAAGATTATGCACTTTGGGCATTTGTTCGAGATGCTTGCCATTGCTGGCGTTTTTGCAGTAATTCTAGTGCCAAACATAATTAGAATGTGGTACTACACAATACTGAAACCAGGAACAAAAGCAACTGTAAAAGTTTACTACAATGCTTTTACTGAATTACTAATCCACATGTTCACCCAAAAGCGCTTTCTAGAATGTGAACAAACCCGCGAAAGCAGAATAATGTGGTTCGAACATTTTATTCTTGTTCTTGGGTACCTATCACTCCTCTTTACCACGGTTTTCCTTAACTGGTTCGAATCGGAGAATCTATTTGTAATAGTTCTTGGATACATCGAGAGTGCTGTAATATTTGTAGTTACATTCCACTTTGTTTTAAAACGAATTCAAAAAGCGGAAGCATTGCGCAAATTTTCACAACCCTCGGACTGGTTCTTTGTAATCTGGTTATTTTTAATGGGAGTTACGGCATTTATGGTAAGGCTCTTTATCGATATAAATATTCTGGAAAGTAACTTTTGGCTATTTATGGTACACTTAATAGTGCTTGTTCAATGGGCAATAATTATTGTACCATTCGGTAAATGGACACATTTTCTGTACCGCTCATTTGCGATGTACTTCGCAAAAGTTATTGAACGAAACAAGGTAGAAACTACTAAGAAATAACATATAACTAGGAATAGCGCTAAAGGGTGTTTCGAAATACTGAAACACCCTTTCTTTTTAATCATTTCTTCTAATCACTAAAACTTTTTTGTTAATTTGTTCTAAAAATCTTCTCAAACTCTACCTAAATAAATACAAATCAATTACTTAACAAATAATTAATAAAAAACACTTTTGTAACCTTATTCCCGTTTATGAGTTAAAGTAAATGTATTAAAGCCATCCTTCCCAAAAGACCCTATCAGTTTTTTACTTTTATAATACATTGTGATGATGTTTAAGTGTGTTGATTATGGAGCAAGATGTATTTAATTTAAGCGATAGAAAGAAGTTACTCTACATTCTATCCTTTTTTTCGGTATTAGGTAATGTTGTTGATATTGTTACTTATAGTAACTCTATTGTTAATCTATCAATAAATATCGTTTTTATTAGTTTGGTTATTACAGGATTAGCCCTGAATAGATTATCAAAGTTATCCACGAAAAAGACTTTCACAATCATTATATACTCATTGTTGCTAAATGTAATAATGAGTTGGGCTCTGGAAACTTTCTTCACTGAATTTAATGAGTTTACCGCACTACGGACCATAATAATTACAAGCGTTTTACTTCCAATCTCGGGTTTCATTCTGGGGAAAAAACATTCTGT
>CAZTVB010000310.1:0-4183 GCA_964616315.1 uncultured Rikenellaceae bacterium | reverse complement strand
CTACCATCGGAATTAATTTTGCGGGCATCGTTACCGTAAATATTCATAGCAAAAAGCAAGGTGAATGGAATGTTTTCTGTGCCGTTAAAGCTGAATGTGCTCTCAAATACGTGGGTAGTGCTGTCCTTATCGTAGTTAAAGAATCTGTTTCTGCTCTCTGAACTATATAATCCGGGGAAAAAATAATCAGTAATGGTTACACTGAAAACCTTATTGAAAGTGTATGTCAAATAAAGGTCAACTTCTTGGTTTGATGTTTCCGAAAAAGTGTATGCAGCCCAAGTTCCTATGGCAAGTTCGTGTTTCGATTCGCCACTAATCATATTGTATTTAATCCATGGCTGAATGCTAGGGCTGTTTCCCCCTAAGCTAACACCACGCCAAACATAGCGGTTCATTAGGTCGGCACCAATTTGTATTGGCGATTCTTCTTGGGCAAATACCTCGAAGTTGATAGTCAGTAATGCTAATAGCGAGAAGGCTTTGAGTTTGTTCATCATATAATGCTGGTTTAATGGTTAATGCCAGCAAATGTATTGGCTGCGCAATGCCTATACAATAGAACTTTGGCTGATTTTATCTAATACTAAGTACCAGTTTTTGGTTTTTAAATTCTTATAATTTATTGTTCATCATCGATATGCGAATTAGCAATGATGATTATCTTTGCAACTTATTTTGATTTCAATTTTAAATAGATAACTCGCATTTAACATAAATACTATGGATTACAATTTTAAAGAGATTGAGAGTAAGTGGCAGGAATCGTGGAAGAATAACAAAACTTACAAGGTAGATATTGACCCTTCGCGCCCAAAATTCTATGTGCTCGATATGTTTCCTTATCCATCGGGGGCAGGTTTGCATGTTGGTCACCCACTTGGCTATATCGCATCCGATATATATTCACGCTTTAAGCGTTTGCAAGGCTTTAACGTTTTACACCCAATGGGTTACGATGCTTTTGGATTGCCTGCTGAGCAGTATGCAATTCAAACTGGCCAACATCCCGCCATTACCACCGATATCAACATTAAGCGTTACCGCGAACAGCTCGATAAAATTGGATTCAGTTACGATTGGGACCGTGAGTTCCGTACCTGCGACCCATTATACTACAAATGGACTCAGTGGGCATTCATTCAAATGTTCAAGCATTGGTACAATAATCAAGCCCAGAAGGCTGAGCCTATTGAGGCGTTGATTGCCGAGTTTACGAAGAATGGAAACACAAAGGTTGATGCAGTTTGTAGCGATGTAAAAATATTTTCTGCCGATGAGTGGAAGTCAATGTCCGAGGTTGAACAGCAAGAAATTCTTCTTGCTTATCGCTTGGCTTACCTTGCTGATGTTATGGTTAACTGGTGTCCTGCATTAGGAACTGTGCTTGCAAACGACGAGGTTAAGGAAGGTTTTTCGGTTCGTGGTGGTCATCCTGTTGAGCAGCGTAAAATGCGCCAGTGGTGCTTGCGCATTTCTGCGTACGCAGAACGCTTACTAAACGATATGGAAACCCTCGACTGGACTGAGTCATTAAAAGAGATCCAGCGCAACTGGATTGGTCGTTCCGAGGGTGCCGAGGTGTACTTCAAGGTTGATGGCTCGGATATGAAAATTCTTATTTTCACAACCCGTCCCGATACCATTTACGGAGCAACGTTTATGGTACTTGCTCCCGAAAGTGAGTTGGTTGATGAACTAACTACTCCAGAATATGCCGAGAAAGTAAACACATATCGCGATGAGGTTAAACGAAAAACAGAGCGTGAGCGTATGGCCGAGGCCAAAAAGGTTACAGGTCAATTCACTGGTAGTTATGCTATAAATCCTTTCACCAACGAGCGTATTCCAATTTGGATTAGCGAGTATGTTTTGGCGGGTTATGGAACAGGAGCAATTATGGCTGTTCCCGCACACGATAGTCGCGACTTTGTTTTTGCACGCACATTCAATTTGCCCATTATTCAAACTGTAATTCGTCCTGGAGAGCAGGCTACAGACCCTAATAGTTGGAGCGAATCCTACGATTCTAAAGAGGGAATTGTTATCAACAGTACTCTTATTAATGGTGTAGATGTAAAACAGGCCATTAGTAAAATTAATGAGGTGATTGAATCGCGTGGATTGGGTAAACGCAAAATAAACTATCGCTTACGCGATGCCATATTCAGCCGTCAACGTTACTGGGGCGAGCCTTTCCCTGTTTACTATAAGGATGGAATGCCATATGCTATTGATGAGAGTAAACTTCCGTTGGAGTTACCTGAGGTTGATGCCTTTTTGCCCACAGAAAAGGGGGAACCACCTCTTGGTCGTGCTAAAAACTGGAAAAATGCCGATGGTTATGGCTACGAGTTAAGCACAATGCCCGGTTTTGCAGGTTCATCGGCATACTACTTACGCTATATGGACCCTCACAATAACGATGGTTTAGTGTCCAAGGAGGCGAATAATTACTGGGAGAATGTGGATTTATACATCGGGGGAACCGAGCACGCAGTGGGACACCTTATATATTCCCGTTTCTGGAATAAATTTCTTTTTGACCTTGGCTATGTATGCAAAAATGAGCCATTCAAAAAGTTGATAAATCAAGGAATGATTCAAGGTCGTTCTAACTTTGTGTATCGTATCAAGAACACCAACACTTACGTTTCACTTAACCTTAAGGATAAGCACGATGTAACTCCAATTTACGTTGATGTTAACATTGTAAGCAACGACATATTGGATATCGAGGCATTCCGCAAGTGGCGTCCAGAGTTCAGCGATGCTGAATTTATACTTGAGGATGGTAAGTACATCTGCGGTTGGGCTGTGGAGAAGATGAGCAAAAGTATGTGGAATGTGGTAAATCCCGATGTTATTGTTGAAAAGTACGGTGCCGACACACTTCGTATGTACGAGATGTTCCTTGGACCACTTGAGCAAAGCAAGCCTTGGGATACAAACGGAATTGATGGTGTGCACAAGTTCTTCCGTCGTTTCTGGCGTTTATATCACAATGCTAACAACCAATTTGAGGTTTCCGACGCTGAACCTACTGCACAGGAACTAAAGGTGCTTCATAAAACCATCAAGAAGATTACCGAGGATATCGAGAAATTCAGCTTTAACACCGGCGTTTCTGCTTTTATGATTTGCGTAAATGAGCTAACCGAGTTAAAGTGTAACAAGCGAGCAATCCTTGAGCCTCTTTGTGCGCTGATTGCATCGTATGCTCCGCATATTGCCGAAGAGTTATGGCATTTGCTGGGTCACAGCAAATCAGTTTGCGATGCAAAATGGCCTAAGTACGATGAGAAATACTTGCAGGAGAGCACCTACACTTGTCCAGTATCGTTCAACGGAAAAACCCGATTCACATTGGAGATTCCTTTGAATATACCTCAGGCAGATGTGGAAAAAATTGTGCTTGCCGATGCCAATACACAAAAGTTCTTGGAGGGAAAGCAACCCAAGAAAATTATTGTTGTTCCAAACAAAATTGTCAATATTGTAATGTAGTTATGTTTTGAACTTATAGATTGATGGTTAAAGGATTTGCTCTTTTAACCATCAACTTTTAGATATTAGCATCGCCAAAATACCCGAAAACTTGTCAATACAAACACTTGGTCAATTTTATTTGGTGGGTGCATAAAAATAGTTTAATTTTAGTTATCCCATTTCGAAATCATTAATCACTTTAAATCATCTTAAACGATATAACTATGGAGAGAACAGAAAGCAAAACCAAATCATTTAGGGATTTAGTGGTTTGGCAAAAAGCCCATGCGTTCGTACTAAACATTTACCAGCAGGTAAGTCACATCCCCGAAGATAATCAATCATTTGTGGGCGATATGCTTTGCGAGAGCGCTACAGCCATAGCTACAAATATTGTTGGCGGTTATAGGAAAAAAGATAGAGACGAAAAATTGATGTTTCTTGCAACAGCACAGGATGCTCTAGAGGAATGCCGCTACTACATTATTCTTGCCAACGACTTAGGTTTGTTTGACCAATATCAGGCCGATGACCTCGAAAATGCTATTGGCGAAGTTAGTTACTTGTTGAATTCTTACGCAAAATCAATCCAACGTAGGAAGGAAGAGGATAGTCGAAACGAAAATCAATACTAGTATTTTATATTAAAGTATGACAAGTAGTAAAATTTTCAAAACAACTCGCTCATATACCA
>CAZTVB010000309.1:0-4203 GCA_964616315.1 uncultured Rikenellaceae bacterium | reverse complement strand
GCGCTAATGGTGTCGACGGTTGCCTTATTCTGTCGGTCCTTTTTTTTCATTCCACCATCAATCATTGCTTGCATGGCAAGTTTTGACGTAAAGCGCTCGTCAACCAGTTCAACCTTTAGCTGAGGGAATACTTTCTTAAGTCTATTCAGCACAGGCTTGATGTATGTAACAGCTTCGGAAGGTGTATTGTTCATTTGAACTGGGTAGCCCACAACAAGTAGCTCCACATTTTCCTTTTCAAAGTAAGCCGTTAAGAAATCGAATATAGTGTGCGTGGGAATTGTGGTTAAACCGTTCGCAATAATCTTTAACGGGTCGGTAACTGCTACTCCAGTCCGCTTTTTGCCTATATCGAGCGATAAAATTCTCCCCACCAGTTCCGCTTATTTTGAGTTAACTAGTTCCTCGAGTTGTTCAACTAAATAGCCTAAGTACTCATTGGCTACTTCTAAAACTAAGCCTTTATCCATGTCAAGTTTTCCGTTTCGACCAATTTTCTTAACTAGTTTAAGGTTTACAAGTTGCTTATCGTTTATTCGAGCAAAGAACTTAGAGTCTAAAATCTCCTCCAAGTTTGAGAGTTTGTTGTCGATGTCAATAAACTCTCCATCTAATTTAACCACTTTAGACCCGTTTGTGTTACTCTGGAAGTATGCAATATCTTTTAAGTCAACATATTCAGAGCGGTTTTTTATTGTAACAACCAATTTGGATGGTAATATTGATTTGAGGTTTTCGAATAAAGCAAAATACCTGTTCTTGCCATCGAAATTGGAATACCTACGGTTCGAAACCTTTGTAAGGGCTGACTCAAGTTCTTCTATTTCGATTGGTTTCAACAGGTAGTCTATGGCGCTGTATTTAAAAGCTTTAACTGCATAGTATTCAAAGGCAGTTATAAATATAACGTCAAAGGTTCTATTGTTGCATTGCTCCAAAAAATCGAAACCAGAGCCTCCGGGCATTTCAATATCCAAAAAAACAATGTCGGGGTGTATAAGGTCAACTTTGGCAAGGGCATCGCTTGCGGAACGAGCCACGTCGACTACCTCAACATCTTTGGCAAATTGGCTGAGGAGTAATTCGAGAGTACGAACCGAAGCAATTTCATCGTCTACAATAAGGGCTTTAAGCATAGGAGTATTTATTGCGCAAAGATAAAAAATATTATACAATGCTACTTTGGTAGTTTTAATTTAAGCATTATTGGATTAAGCCTAGAACTTTCGGAATAGTTATGTTTACACAAGTGCCAGAGGGGTTGTCTAGTGTGTCGAAAAGATCCTCAATTTTAATGTCGAATCGTTCTTTGTACATCGAATTAAGGAGGTCAATTCTTTGTTGAGTAATTTGATAACCTCTTGATTTGTGAATCTTGCTATTCTGCTCTTGGATGCGTTGTGCTTCTTGTCGTCCCACACCATCGTCCTCAATAGAACAAACCACAACATTACCTCTGTCGTTAACTCGAATTGTTACAGTGCCATTTTTTTCTGGTTTTAACATTATTCCATGCCAAATTGCATTTTCTACAAAAGGCTGAATAAGCAGAGTTGGAATTTTGATGTCCAGTATGCTTTCATTATTGTCGATATCAATACTGAAATTAAAACGACCTTCGAGGCGTAACGCCTCAAGTTCAAGATAAATCCTCAATGCATCAATTTCTTCGCGAAGTGTAACTGTAGGCGATAGCGAGTTGTCTAAAGTCATTCGCATTAGCCGAGCAAATTTGGTGAGGTATTTATGAGAACTTATTGTATCGCGTTCTAAGATGTAGTATTGAATGGAGTTGAGTGTGTTAAAAATAAAGTGAGGATTCATTTGCTGGCGAAGCGATTGTTGTTTGTAAAGATTGATATTATTCAACATGTCGTTTCTCCTGCGAATTTCCCGTATTCTTATTAGGTAAACAAGATAAAGCAATCCTGTTAAAATTAAAGCGACAACTCCAATGAACCACCAGCGTTCCCAGAAAGGGGGGCGTACCGTGAACTTCAACGAAGTAGGAGTGGGATTCCAAACGCCATTAGAATTCAGTGCCTGTATCTGGAAGGTATATTTACCAGATTTCATTCCGCTGTAAAGGCAACTTGTTGATTTGGTGTAAGCCCAATTTGTATCGATACCAATCATCCGGTGGCGATACAGTAAGCGCCCCATGTTTCTATACGCCAGTCCTACATAGGTTAAGTCAATTGTGTTTTGATTATAGTTAAGTTGAATGCATGAATCATTCAGGGGAATTTCTTTTCCTTCTACTATCAGTTTTGTAATTATTGTAGGTGGAGGAGTGTGGTTTCTTGTAAGTTTCTCAATGTCAATAATGGCCATTCCTTTGTTTGTTCCAACATAAACATTGTTCTCACTAGGATATACCGAAGTTACTTCGTTGCTTGGAAGTCCATCGTCGATGGTGAAATTTAAAATTTCAGTTTTGGAATTTTGAATCAATGAAAGCCCCTGCCTAGTTGCTACCCAAATATTTCCATTAGAATAGTAGAGCTGATGTATTGAGTTAGATATTAATCCATTTTTTGTGGATATTTGTGATGTTTCGCCATTTTTTTTGAATACCACAATACCTGCTCCATTGGTTCCTATCCATAAAGAGGAGTCGGTAGGATTTATGAACATACTATGACTAATTTTAGTGAGAAGGTCGTTTTTGTCTCCAAAGTATTCGAAGGAGCCATTTAGGTATTTCCAAAGGCCATTAATGGTATTAAGCCAAAGAGTTCCATTTTTTTCCTCGACCAAACTGAAAACCATTCCGCTAAAGCCATCCTTGTATTGCGAGTCGTAAATTATTTTATCATCAAGTATTTTTTTTAAGCCCCTTGCAGACCCAATCCAATACCCTCCATCTTTTGATGAGATTACTTTTCGAGGGTAAATAAGGTTGTCATTAACCAGTATTCTTTTGTAGGTAAGTTTGTCAAAGTAACCTAACTCGCTGAAAGCGCTTATCCATATTTTGTTATTTAACGTGTCGCCGTAAATTGAACGAACATAGGATGTGTTAACTATCTTATTATCTGCCGAGTAGTGTTTTATTTGATTGCCAATAACCACATCAACAAACCCCATTTCATAACCAACATAAACCCTTTCATTGTCAGCAAATATGGCATTAACTCGGTTATCGGCTAAGCCATTTTCCTTTGATAAAATATTTATTCTATAGTCTGGTGCATAAAAAACACCATCGTTGAGGGTTGAAAACCAGTACGAGCCTTCTTTGTCTTTCAATACAGATGTTACCTGAAAATCTTTTAGCAAAACCTTACTTGGGGGTTGGTTAATGTTGCAGTTAGGGAAAAGATATACGCCGCCTTCAAATGATGATGCCCACAAGTTATTGTCATCATCAATAAACATCCAAATAATCAGGCTTCCTACGCTATGGTTTTGTTGTGCTATTTTCCCTTCCTTTATTTGAACTAGATGGCCATTAGCTGAGATATAAACTGAACCATCCTTTGCTTTTTGGGCATAGCTATATAGTGGAACAAAATTCTCGTTAAATAAATCCTTAAAGTAAAACTTAGTAGTTGTTTTATCATCAAAGTATATTAATTCATACTTAAAAGAAGTGTTGTTTGGGTTAGATGTAAGGATTCTTCCGCAAGGAAGTTCTTGAAAAACCATATCCGCTTCGCTAAATTTGCCTTCCAGTTTTGTGTAAATTCCCTCCGCGTTTATTGTTATTAGACCAAACTGTTTTAGCCCGAGATAAATATTGTCTAGGCTATCCACATGAAACGACATTTTAATGGGTCCCCTGCTATTTGGAAGGTGTGTTTTGATTTTGGAGTTGTAGGCGTACTGCTTGATTACACCATCCTCATAATAACTTAAATTCCCAGAAAAAGGGATAAACCAAATGCGATGCTTGTAATCTTCGTAAATTTCAAAAACCGTATTGTCAGCTAATCCCGAAACTAGGTCAAAGTTGGTAAAACCATAACCGTCGAATCGGCTTACCCCGTTGTTGGTGGCAAACCATATATAGCCCTTAGAGTCTTGTAAAACATGGTAAACTTCACTGGCAGATAAACCTTCGTCAACAGTTAAATGCCTGTACACGGGCTGATACTGACCGAAATGCGGTAAATAATTAAAAATAAGAAAGACTGCCAACAAAATTTTCACCAACCGCATAAGTCAAAAAGGCATTACTTGTGTGTTTTACTTAATAAT
>CAZTVB010000308.1:0-4209 GCA_964616315.1 uncultured Rikenellaceae bacterium | reverse complement strand
CCCAGCCGCTATTGGAATGCCAATAATATTGTAGATAAATGCCCAGAATAGATTTTGTTTAATAGTAGCCATTGTTCTTCGGGATATTTCAATGGCTTTGGGTATCATTGTGAGGTCGGAGTTGATAATGGTGATTTTTGCAACATCCATGGCAATATCGGAGCCTTTGCCCATGGCAATGCTAACATCGGCAATGGCAAGTGCTTCGGTGTCGTTAATTCCGTCGCCAACCATTGCAACTATTTTTCCCGAGTGTTTTATTTCTCGCACCATATTTGCTTTTTCCGATGGTAAAACCTGTGCTTTATAGTTTAATATTCCAACCTCCTGTGCAATTACCTTGGCGGTGGAGTTGGAATCGCCAGTTAGCATTTCAACATTGATGTTTTTTGATTTTAACGTGGTTATTGCTTCCTTGGTTGTAGGCTTTATTTTATCTGTTATTGCTATAATCCCAACTATTTTAGAGTTCTCGGCAAAGTATACAACTGTGCAAGCATCACCTTCAAGTTCTTGTGCTTTTTTATTTTGCTCATTGCTTGTAACCATAGAGTTTTCTTGCATAAAACGAGCATTCCCAACATAAAAATTGGTATTTCCGACACTTGCTTTGGCTCCCAGTCCCGTGATTGCCTGAAAATTGTCTAGGTGTGCTTCGGTAGAATCAACATCGCCTAAAAACCGAACAATTGCATCGGCTAAAGGATGTTCCGATTTTAGTTCAATTTGCTTCAGTATCTGTTTGTATTTAAGTTCATCTGTAAACCAAATAATTTCTTTAACAGTCGGAAATCCTTCGGTAAGTGTGCCTGTTTTATCTAAAACAATATGGTTGATTTTATGTGCTAACTCTAAACTTTCAGCATCGCGAATGAGTATGTTATGCTCCGCAGCCTTACCAACACCCACAATAATGGCAGTTGGGGTTGCTAAACCCAATGCGCAAGGGCATGCAATTGCCAAAACTGTAACCATGGCAAGTAAGCCGCGAATAAAACCTTCATCTTTATCAAAAATAATCCAAGCAAGAAAAGTGATTATCGCAATTATAAGTACTGATGGAACAAAAATCCCAGCAACTTTATCGGCTAGTTTTTGGACTGGGGCTTTGCTATTCTGAGCTTCGTCGACAGTTTTTATTATCCTGCCCAGAATTGTTTCGGAGCCAATTTGCTCGGCCAAAATCTTTATACTTCCTTTTTGGTTTAATGTTCCAGCCCATACTTTTTGTCCAGCATTCTTTTCAACAGGCAAAGGTTCTCCTGTTATGGTGCTTTCATCAATCCAAGTATTGCCGTCAACAACAATGCCGTCAACAGGAATCCTTGCACCAGGTTTTATGAGGATTGTATCGCCTTTTACAACTTGACTGGTTGGGGTTTCAACTATTTCGTGACCTTGAACAAGCCAAACAGTATCGGGCTGCAAGCCCATAAGTTTTTTTATTGAAGATGATGTTTTTCCTTTAGCCCTTTCCTCTAACCATTTGCCAAGAAGTATGAATGTTATAATTACCGATGCAGATTCGAAGTAAACGTGAGCATGCAGGCCTTTACTGTGCCAAAATTCAGGATACAACGTGTTGAAAACGCTGAAAATGTATGCAATAGAAGTGCTAAGTGCCACAAGCGTATCCATGTTTGCTTTGAGGTGGATAGTTTGCTTGTAAGCATTGATGAAGAAACTACGACCAAACCAGAAAATTATGGGTGTGGCAATAATCATCGAAATCCATGGTGTGTATATCCAACCCATAAAGAACATTCCGAGCACAACAATTGGAAGCGAAAGTGTTGCGGATAAAACCATTCGGAGCAATAGTTCTTTTTGATGCTCATTTTTCCTTTGTTCAGCGACGCTCTGTGGGTTTTCAGCATCAATTATTAGGTCGTATCCTATTGCCCTTATAGAATCGCGAAGTTGGGATTCGGTCACAATATCCTTATCAAAATTAACCCAAACAGTGCTGTTGGCAAAATTTACGCCTGCATCAGTTACCCCATTAACTGTTTTAAGCATGCTCTCAACGCTAATAGCGCATCCTGCGCAGGACATCCCTGTAACTGGGTAAATTTTTCTAGAGGTTTGCATCCTATTTCTAATTTTCTAAAGAGTTAATAATTATAAACAGCAAATGTATCTGTTTGGTTTATAAAATTTGGAGTTTGTCAATACGAATAATGTGTTCAAGGAAAAATATACTATTCATGAACTAGTTTTTGTATAAAAAACGTAAGATTTATAAAAGTTTTTTAACTTCGTAAATTATTTACTATTTGATGATTATGATTATGCGTTGGCTCTTTCTGCTTCTGTCTTTTTCGATGATATCACTATCATTTTCCCAAAAATCATTCTCGCAGGTAAGCAATCCGAAAATTGATGAGTATTTAAAGTTAGCCACAGAAAATGAGGCTAATGGCGATAATAACCAAGCGGCGTTCTACTTCGATAAGGCTGCAAACCTTTACTGGCAGTTGAACGACACCGATAACGCAACTCTTTATTTTGGCAAGGCGCTTAGTAACTCTAAGAAAATTGGTAATACAAATGGTATTAAGGTTATATATACCAACCTTGGATTAATTTATTCCGATAAAAGTAACTACAAGTTAGCCGCTGAAAATTTTTCGGAGGCTTTGGTTGCATCGCGTAAGTTAGGTCGGAAGCCTGATGTTGCAGCATCGCTTTTAAATTTATCGAGTACGCAAATTGAGATTGCAGAATATTCTGGTGCTGAAAAAGGTTTGAATGAAGTGCAGAAGATTGCTCAGGAACTAAATGACCAGAAACTGCTTAAGAATTGCTATTTCAACTTTAATAAACTATACGAGAAGCAGGGCAATCAAACAAAGGCCGCAGAATATTTCAACCTTTTTGCTATGCTCACAAAGAAAATCCAATCAGAGGAGTTCAAGGAAAAGGAACTGAAGGCAAAGCAGATGGTTGATAGTGCAGGTAAGGTAGTGCAACAAATTTCAGCAGAAAAAGATATTACAAGCAAGAAACTTGCTGAAACAAGCCTGGAGTTGCAAGAGAAAGAGTCAACACTAATGGAAGTTGAGCGACTTACAAAGGAGCAACAAATGCAAATAGAACTGCTTAATACCGAAATGCAGCTCAGAGATGCTCAGCTAAAGCACCAAAAACTGCTTCAGAAGGTTTATATTGGATTGATAATAATCTCACTTTTGTTTACAGCGCTTATATTCTACGCCTATACTGAGAAAAAGAAGGCTAACAAACTTCTACAAATGATGAATTCTGAAATACTAACCCAGAAGGAGGAGATAAGTGAACAGGCCGACCAACTCAGAGACTTAAACTCGCTAAAGGATAAACTTTTTTCCATAATTGCTCACGATTTAAGGAGTCCATTATTCTCTTTAATAACAATGCTCAATATTGCTAAAGAGGGTCACTTTACAGAGGAGAGTTTTAAGACAATTATTGCAGAGCTATCGGTGAACGTAAACCATACCACATCGTTGTTGGAAAATTTGCTGACTTGGGCTAAAAACCAGATGCATGGAACTAAGGTAAACCCCGTAAATTTTGATTTGAAAGAATTGCTCAACTCAAGGATTGGCATACTTGAGGAGCGAGCCCAGCAAAAGGAAATATCCATTGTAAATCAACTCTCCGATAATATATTTGTTCATGCCGATAGGGATATGACCGAGATAGTAGTTCGCAATATTGTTTCCAATTCAATAAAATTCTGTAATGCAGGCGATAAGGTTAAGATATGGAGTACTATAAAGGACGGTGGTGTAACTGTTTGTGTGGAAGATACAGGTGTTGGCATTCAGCCCGATGTAATGCAGAAACTTTTTGGTACTCAAATTAGTTCAACCCCTGGAACCCGAAATGAGAAAGGTACAGGGCTAGGTTTAATACTATGCAAGGAATTTGTTACAATGAACGGCGGTGAAATTTGGGCCGAAAGTCAGGTGAATAAGGGAAGTAAATTCTTTTTTACACTTCCTGGTGCAAAATTGAGTTAAGCCAAATTTAATAGCATTTTAGTTCTCCTTTTCTCTTGCATTTACACCAATTTATGGTGTGCACTATTGACAATTATGATTATTCCAGCTATATTTAAGGGTAAATAGATTTGGTAAATAATCCATAATTCTACCTCAATGAGCCTCGATTTAATAAAATATTTAACTGAAAGAAACAAGCGGGCCAATGATTCCATAAAGG
>CAZTVB010000307.1:0-4215 GCA_964616315.1 uncultured Rikenellaceae bacterium | reverse complement strand
GTGCTCGATTTTGCCCGCAATGCACACACTCGAGGCGTAAAGGTTATTATTGCTGGTGCAGGTGGTGCCGCACATCTTCCAGGCGTGGTTGCTGCGCTTACTCCACTTCCAGTAATTGGTGTACCAATTAAGTCGTCGAACTCAATTGATGGCTGGGATTCAATGCTATCTATTCTTCAGATGCCTGCAGGTATTCCTGTTGCTACAGTGGCATTGGATGGAGCCCGTAATGCTGGAATTTTGGCTGTTCAAATAATTGGAACTGGCGAGCCTGAGGTTCAAAAAGCGATGATAGAGTTCAAAAAAACTCTTGGCGATAAAGTGGTAAAGGCAAACAAGGAACTCGCAAACGTAAAATTCAAGAATAAAACAAACTAGTGTTATTGAGCGTGTCATGCTGAACCTGTTTCAGCATCTCATTGTAACCATAACACTTTGCCTTTCGCATTACAAACATTCAAAACGAATGAACAAGCGGATTGCATTAATAGTAACATTAATTACATTACACTTTGGACTTAAAGCATCGGTGCCCGATAGGCCAGTTGCAGGCTCGGGTGCTGCTTTAGGTTTAACAGGAATCTCAATTAACTCAACCTGGGCAACACTCCAAAACCAAGCGGCTCTTGCTTGGCAAAACAATTACTGGGTTGGAATACATCATGAGAATCGGTATCTTGTAAAGGAACTAGGGCTAAGCGCCATTGCAGGAATTATACCAACATCTACGGGAACCTTCGGGGTTAACCTCTCGCACTTTGGCTACAGCCAATTTAATGTTACCCGAGCCTGTATTGCCTACGGAATGAAGTTCTCCGATAAATTCTCGGCGGGAGTTGGATTAAATCTTCATCACTTACAAATTGCTGGCGATTACGAGAACAAGAATGCATACACCGTTGAGGGAGGCTTGATGTATATGCCCACATCAAAGTTGACTCTTGGCGCTTACGTTTTTAACCCAACTCGCTCGTCGTTCGATGAGCAACAAAGTATGCCACCAATACTGGGCTTAGGCATATCGTATTTTCCAAGCGAAAAAGTAATGCTCACCCTACAGGTTGACGATAATACCGAGACAAAACCAGCAATTAGAGGTGGAGTAGAATACAGTCCCATCAAAAATATTGCGGTTAGGCTGGGCTATTCATCGGAAAATCCGCAAGGATTAACAGGCGGTTTTGGTTGGAACATTAAGCAGATACAGATTGATTTATCGTTCGGCTACCATAGCGTGCTGGGCTATACACCACAACTATCCGTTTCGTACTGTTTTGCCAAGAAAAAGGTTAACTAGCCATGAACCTCAAGTCGGCAATCATATCAATATTTATTACCTTTTTTGCTTTGACAAAGCCAACCATGCTAGTTGGACAAGAAACCCAAACTGATGTCCAGCAGATTATTGCTGAAATAGTGGAGAATTTAACTGCAAAAGCAGATGATGAGCAGGATTACACGCAACTGATTGAAGATTTAATTAACCTTGCAGAGAATCCAATCAATATTAATATTGCTACAACTGATGATTTAAAGAAGTTCATATTCCTAAGTGATTTTCAAATTAACAGTTTGATTGATTTTCGCGATTCCACGGGAACAATTCTCAGCATTTACGAACTCCAAACTATTCCTGGCTTTGACATTATTGACATTCAACGCCTATCGCCATTTATAAAAGTTGAACAGTTAGATAAACCCCAACTTCCAAAAAACTTTTATGGTCGAAACGACTTATCATTTAGGTATAGAACTTCCGTTGAAACACCTGCAGGCTACTCCAAAAGCTACACAGGTTCAGGTTATTTAGGAGATAAAAACTCCTACTACGCCCGCTACTCATATCGCGGAGGAAAACATCTTCAGGCGGGATTTATTGCCGAGAAAGACCCTGGCGAACCCTTTTTTGATGGCACTTTTAGAACTGGAGTCGATTACCTATCGGGCTACATAAGCCTATCGAAAATTGGAATAATTAAAAAAGTTATTATTGGCGATTATCACGCTGAATTTGGGCAGGGTCTCACTTTTTGGAACAGTTTATCGTTTGGAAAATCGAGCAATGCAGTTTACGTTCGCAAACGTGCCGATGGATTAGTTAGACACTCATCGGCTTACGAGAGTCAGTTCCTGAGAGGTGCAGGGGTAACTCTATCGGTCCTTAAAGCCGACGTTACTATTTTTGCATCGTATAAAAATATCGATGCCAACATTTCCGACACCCTTGAAAGTGGTGATTTGGCCTACACTTCATTACCAGAAACGGGCTATCATCGAACTGCATCGGAAATAGCCAACAGCAACACGCTAACAGAGTTTACCACTGGAGCAAACATCACCTATAACACTAACCGGGTAAAAACAGGCCTAACCTTTGCTCACTCAAAAATCAACGGGAGCTTCGACGGCACTCAGGCTATATATGAATTAACCCCCAAGCCCTCTGAGAAAACAGCCATTGGAGCATCTGTCGATGTAAATATTAAGCAATACCAGTTTTTTGGTGAGTTAGCGTCCGATTTACCCAGCGGCAAACTAGCCGCACTAGCTGGAGGAATGTTTCGGTTAAGCAATACAGTACAACTATCAATACTGGGTCGCTCATACTCCCGAACCTTCAACCCCCGGTACACTGCAGGGTTTGCAGAGGGTAGCGGAACCAGCAATGAAAATGGTATTTATGCAGGCATCAGCATTTTACCAACCAAAGGGTGGAAACTCTCTGGCTATATCGATTTATTTGAATTCCCTTGGCTTAAATTTGGAGCAAACGCCCCCTCTACAGGACATGAATTTATGGCTCTTTCGGAGCATTCCATTAATAATGATTTTTCTTTATCATTTCGTTATAGAGTAAAAAGTGTTGAGAAAAACCTATCGGAATCAACGTTGCCTGTTTTACCATTGATTAATCAGACCAATCAAAACTTAAGGCTACACCTAAACTACAAAGCAACTAGCACTGTTGTGCTAAAAACTATACTTGAAACCTCTATTTTCGATACCGATAGCATTGCGGTTGAGCTTGGCTATATGATTGCACAGGATATTGGGGCAAGATTAACGAGTTTTCCCATCAACATAAACTTCCGTTTTGCGATTTTTGACACTCCCTCGTGGGATACGAGAATATACTCATATGAAAACGATATGCTATACTCATTTTCAGTTCCTGCTTTTTACTCTAAAGGCACAAGGGTGTTTGCTCTGGTAAAGTACAGCCCAAAGCCTTGGATAGATATTTGGTTACGCTACTCTCAAACCTACTTTAGCGAGCTGGACGAACTGGGCCAAGGCGCCGACCTTGTTGAAGGAAATACCCGAAGCGAGGTTAAGGCAATGGTAAGGGTTAAGTTTTAGACTACACCCCAAACAATGATAAAAGTCACCCACAAGCCTAGCTAAAGGACTTAACTTTGAAACATTAAACATAGAACAATGAAGACAATAGGCCTAATTGGAGGTATGAACTGGGAATCGTCCCTGGAGTACTACCGCATTATAAACCAAGAGATAAAACGCAAACTCGGGAACCTGCATTCGGCTAAAAGCCTAATGTTTTCTGTTGATTTTGATGAGATTCAGCATCTGCAACATATAGATGATTGGGATAAACTCAACAGCATT
This sequence comes from uncultured Rikenellaceae bacterium, assembly GCA_964616315.1. GTDB lineage: Bacteria > Bacteroidota > Bacteroidia > Bacteroidales > Tenuifilaceae > SB25. Next base: position 588 of record CAZTVB010000307.1, on the reverse strand, counting down.
ATGGTTGATGCCTCCATTCGTCTCGAAAAAGGGGGCGCCGATTTTATTGTAATCTGCACCAATACAATGCACCGAATGGCTAGCATAATTGAAGCAAACGTAAACATTCCAATCCTCCACATTGCCGATGCAACTGCCAAACGAATTAAAGAGCAAGGACTAAATACTATTGGTTTACTTGGTACAAAATTTACCATGGAGCAAGATTTCTACAAGGAAAGACTAACCGAATTGCATAGTATAAAGGTTATAACTCCATCCGAGAACGATAGAAATACAGTTCACTCAATTATTTACAACGAGTTATGCCAAGGGCAAATCCTTCAGCCATCAAAGGAGCAATACATCCGAATAATTGAGAACCTAAAAATCGAAGGTGCTGAAGGTGTTATCCTTGGATGCACCGAAATACCGTTGCTTATTAAACAGCAGGATGTTACAATTCCGATTTTTGACACAACCCGAATTCACGCCGAAATGGCGGTGGAGTATGCGTTGAAGTAGTCACTCCCTACTACCGCAATTAGCGTTTGCAAAACTTAAATTCCTTAATTTTTAAGATTAAAATAGCATGCGCACAGTTGAGGC